>CBININ010000001.1:0-39470 GCA_966250755.1 uncultured Gammaproteobacteria bacterium
CTGGGCTTCGCCATGCTCGGAATCTTCGCCTTCGCGTTGTTCGTGCCCTGACTGACGCGCGGCCGTCCGGCCGCGCGCTACTCCTGCAGTTCGCGCAATACCACCGTCGGCGGCGCCGACAGCACCCGCCGGGTCGCCGCCAGGCCCGCCACCATGGAAGCGAAGATGCCGAGCGCGGTGCTCGTGGCCACCAGGCCCCAGTCCGCATTGAAGGGAAGGTCGAAGACCTGCCGCGCGACCACGCCGGCCAGGATCGTCGCCGCGATCGCCGCCACCAACCCGGTGATCGCGCCCACCGCGGCGAACTCGCTCGCCTGCGCCAGCAACAGCTGCCGCCGCGTGCCGCCGAGCACGCGCATGACCGCCGCCTCGCGCAGGCGCTCGTCCTGCGAGGCGCTCACCGAGGCCAGCAACACCAGCACGCCCGCCGCCAGCGAGAAGTAGAAGATCGCCTCCACCACGCGCGAGACCTGCGCCACGGTGCCGCGCACCTGGTCGAGCACCGCGTCCACGTCGATCACGGTCAGGTTGGGGAACTCGCGCACCAGGCTGCGCGTAAGCTCGCCCGCGCGCGGCCGCGGCACGTGCACGCCGCCGATGTAACTGGCGGCATAGCCGTCGAGCGCACCCGGCGAGGCCAGCACGAAGAAGTTGGGCCGGAAGCTCTCCCACTCGACCCGTCGCAGGCTGGTGATCCGGGCCTCGAAGGGCTGGCCGGCGATGTCGAAACCGACGCGGTCGCCGACCTTCCAGCCCAGGGTCTGGGCGAACTCCTGCTCGACCGACAGCTCCGGCGTGGCCGCACCCGTGGCCGGCCAGAACCTTCCCGCCGTCACTTCATTGTCGTCGCCGATGCCCTTGCCGAAGCTCAGGTTGAACTCGCGCTCGGCCATCCGCCTCGCTCGCTCGCCACGGGCCGCGAAGTCCCTGCCGGTGACCGGCTTGCCGTTCACCGCCACCAGCCGCGCCCGCACCATCGGGAACAGCAGCGGGTCGCGCACGCCCTGCGTCGCCAGCAGGTGCGTCACCGGCGCCACCTGGTCCTGCTGCACGTTGATCACGAAGCGGTTGGGCGCGTCCGCCGGCATCGCCTGCTGCCAGCGCGACAGCAGGTCGGTGCGGACGAAGGTGAGCAGCATCAGCACCATCAGGCCCAGGCCGAGCGACGCGATCTGCGCGATGCTGGCGGCTGGACGCCGGCTGACATTGGCCAGGCCGTAGCGCCAGGGACCGCGCAGGCGCGTGCGCAAGCGGCGCAACAGCCACACCAACGCGTACGCGATCAGGCCCAGCACCGCCAGCGTGCCGGCGATGCCGCCCAGCATCGCGGTGCCGAGCGAGGCCGAGCCGGCCTTCCACCACAGCAGCAGTCCCAGCCCGGACAAGCCAAGCAGGCTGACCACCCAGGCGCTCGGCTCGCCGACGTCGAGGTCGCGCCGCAACACCCGCAGCGCGGGCACGCGACGCAGCGCGAGTACCGGTGGCAGGCCGAAGGCCAGCAGCACCGTCAGGCCGACGCCGAGGCCTTCGAAGGCGGGGCGCCAACCGGCGCCCGGGATCGCGACGTGCAAGGCCTGCGCGAGATAACCGCCGACCGCCGATTGCAGGCCCAGCGCCAGCAGCACGCCGACCGTGCTGGCGACCAACCCGAGCATCAGCAGTTCGCCCACGTGCACGCCCACCAGGGTGGCCTGGCTGGCGCCGAGGCAGCGCATCACCGCGCTGCCGGCCAGGTGGCGCGCCGCATGCCGGCGCGCCGCCATCGCCACCGCGATCGCCGCCAGCACCACCGACACCAGTGCGGCCAGGCCGAGGAAGCGGTCGGCGCGATCGAGCGCGGAACGGATCTCGGGACGCGCGTCCGCGGCGGTCTCCAGGCGCTGCCCGCGCCCGAGCAGTGGCCGCGTCGTCGCGATGAAGCGCTCCGCCGCGGCGGTGTCGCCCGCCACCACCAGCCGCCAGGTGATGCGGCTGCCTGGCTGCACCAGCCCGCTGCGCGCGAGGTCGGCGAGGTTGAAGAACACCTTTGGCCCGGAGTTGAGGTAGTTGAGCGAGGCTTCCGGTTCCTGCACCACCAGCGCGCCGACACGCAGTTGCAGGTTGCCGACGCCGATGCTGTCGCCGACGCGCACGCCCATGGCCTGCGCGCCGGATCGGCTCATCCAGGCCGTGCCCGGCCGCGGGACCGCACCGGCCACGGTTTCGGCGCCGCCCTCGCGCCCCTCGATGAGGAAACTGCCGCGCAAGGGAAAGCCCTCGCCGATGGCGCGGATCTCGCCCAGCTGCACGGCTTCGCCCGCCGTCACCATGCTGGGGAAGGAGGCAGTCCGCGTGCTGCGCAGGCCCGGTGCCCGCGCCCGCGCCAAGAGGGCCTGGGGAATCGGTTCGTCCGCGCGCAGCACGGCGTCGCCGCCGAGCAACTTGTTGGCCTCCAGCGCCAACGCCCGCTCGGCGCGGTCGGTGAGGAAACCCACCGCCGAGACCGCCATCACCGCGAGCACCAGCGCCGCCGCGAGGATGCGCAATTCGCCGGCGGCGAGGTCGCGACGAAGCTGGCGCCAGGCCAGGGCGACGACCTTCATGTGGCGGCTCCGGAGTCGCGGCCGGCGGTCATGCGTCGCCGCCCTCGACGAGGCGGCCGCCGGCCAGGCGCAGCACGCGGGAGCAGCGCGCCGCCAGCCGTTCGTCGTGGGTCACCAGCACCAGGGTGGTGCCGGACTGCGCGTTGAGTTCGAACAGCAGGTCGATGACCGCGCGCCCGGTGTCGGTATCGAGGTTGCCGGTAGGCTCGTCGGCGAACAGCAGCGAGGGCGCGGTGACGAAGGCGCGTGCCAGCGCGACGCGCTGCTGCTCGCCGCCCGACAGCTGGCGCGGATAGTGGGTGAGCCGTTGGCCCAGGCCCACGCGCTCGAGGATGGCTTGCGCCGCTGCGGCGGGTTGGCGGTCGCCGCGCAATTCCAGCGGCAGCATCACGTTCTCCAGCGCGGTCAGCGCCGGCAGCAACTGGAAACTCTGGAACACGAAGCCGACCTTGGCGCCGCGCAGGCGCGCGCGGCCGTCCTCGTCCAGGCCCGACAGCGCGACGCCGTCGAGCGAGACCTCGCCCGTGCTGGGCAGGTCCAGGCCCGCCAGAAGGGAGAGCAACGTGGATTTGCCCGAGCCTGAAGCGCCGACCACCGCCACCGCCTCGCCGGGCCGGATGCGGAAACTCACGCCGTCCAGGATGGTCAAGGCATGGTCGGGCAGCCTGACGGTCTTGCCCAGCCCCCGCGCCACCAGTTCGCCCGCCCCCGTCTTGGAAAGCGCGGGCGTCGCCGCAATGCTGTCGGTCATGGATCAGGAGCCTTCGAGGATGAACATGGGATATGGAGGGTCGCCGAGGCGGCTTCAACGGGGCGTCATGGCCTTCTTCGCCCTGTTGGGCCTGATGCTATCGGCCGCCGCGGGCGCGGCTCCCGTGCCGAAGGCCACGGCCCCCGCGTCGCCGGCGCGCACGGTGCTGGTGCTCGGCGACTCGCTGTCGGCGGGCTACGGCCTGGCGGCCTCGCAGGGCTGGGTAGCGTTGACCGCCAGGAAAATGGCTGCCTCGCATCCGGCCTGGAAGGTGGTCAACGCCAGCGTCAGCGGCGAGACCACGGCCGGCGGCGCCGCGCGGATCGCCGGTGAACTCAAGCGGCACCGGCCGACGGTCGTCGTCGTCGAACTGGGCGCCAACGACGGCCTGCGCGGCCTGCCGCTCGCGCAGACCCGGGCCAACCTGGAGGCCATCATCCGTGCCTCGAAGCAGGCGGGCGCGCGCGTGCTGGTCCTCGGCATGCGCATGCCGCCCAATTTCGGCCCGGCCTACACGCGGGGTTTCGAAGCCAACTACCGCGACTTGTCGAAGAAGCACCAGGCGGCGTTGCTGCCCTTCCTGCTGGAACCGATCGCGGCCAATCGCGCGAACTTCCAGGCCGACAACCTGCATCCGACCGCGGCGGCGCAACTGCGCCTGCGCGACCACGTTTGGCCGGCACTGGCGCCCCTGCTGCGCTGAAGCCTCTCGCCGGCCGGCCTCAGTCGCCGGCAAGCTCCACCAGGCTGGCGTAGTCGTGGCCGAACACGCCCGGCGCATCCTTCGGCAGCAAGGCCACGATCGCCCGCGCCACCGCGTCGGCGTCGATCGCGCGATAGGGCCGGAAGCGTCCGTGCAGCAGCCAGTTGGCCACGGGCGCCAGCCGCTGGAACAGCGCTTCGGTCGGGCGACGCTGCGTGCGCGGACCGAGCAACAGGCTGGGGCGAAGGATGTCCAGGCGGGTGTAGCCGGCCTTCTCCAGCGTGTCCTCGACTTCGCCCTTCACCCGCAGGTAGAAGTTGGCGGACTGCCGGCTGGCACCCACCGAACTGACCAGCACGGCGTGCCGCGCGCCCCGGGTGCGGGCGATGCGCGACAGGCGCAACACCAACTCGCGATCCACGGCGATGAAGCCCTCGCGCGAGCCGGCCGCGCGCAGGGTGGTGCCCAGGCAGCAGACGAAGGCGTCCAGCGGGCCCGGCGCCGCGGCGTCCAGCGCCCGCGCGAAGTCCTCGTCCCCAAGCGCGAAGTCCAGCACCGGCGCCTGCAGCCGCGGATGCGCGCGCTGCAACGTCCGGCGCACCGGCGCCAGCACCCGGGCCTGTGAGCCCGGCTCGTCGAGCAGGCGCCGCAACACGCGGTCGCCCACCAGCCCGGTGGCGCCGGCGAGCAGGATGCGCGGCGCGCTCACGCCCATTCGGTGAGCTGCTCTCGCGCGTAGAGCGCCTTGAAGGAGGGCCGGGCCCGCATGGCATTGGCCAGGCGCTCGAGCGCCGGCCAGTCGGTCGCGGGGCGCGGCATCTTGCGCGACCAGCGCATCAGCATCGTCAGCTGGAAATCGGCCGCGCTGAGGCGCTCGCCCAGCAGGTACGGGCCGTTGGCGGCCAGGTGCGCGTCGAGCGTGTCGAAACAGCGCGCGGCGCGCTCGGCGGCCCGTTGCATCACCACCTCGGCCAGTTCGGCGCCCGCCGGCTCGTCGGGGTACCACCAGGCGCGGAACTGCGGTTGCAGCATGTTGGCCAGGTAATGCATCCACTGGTAATAGCGCGCACGCTCCAGGCTGCCCACCGGCGGCGCCAGCCGCGCTTCCGGGTGCGTGTCGGCCAGGTGCATGACGATGGCGCCGGACTCGGTCAGCACCTGCCCGTCGTCCAACACCAGTGCCGGCACCACGCCGGAAGGGTTGAGCCGCAGGTACTCGGGCGACTTCTGCGCCTTGCTCGCGAAGTCCACCAGCTGCAGGTCGCAGGATTCGCCGAGTTCGAGCAGCAGCCAGTGCACCACCAGGCTGGCGGCGCCGGGCGAGTAGTAGAGGGTCGTCATGGGCTTCTCCGGCGCGGCGGAAGGGGCGCAGGCGGGCAGCTTACTCGACTGCGACCGGGATCTTGCCGATCCGCGCCTGCCAGAGCTTCGGCCCGGACCTGTGGACGGATTCGCCGCGCGAATCCACCGCGACGGTGACCGGCATGTCGCGGACCTCGAACTCGTAGATCGCCTCCATGCCCAGGTCCTCGAAGCCGACCACCCGCGCGGCCTTGATCGCCTTCGACACCAGGTAGGCGGCGCCGCCGACGGCCATCAGGTAGACCGAGCGGTGCCTGCGGATCGCCTCGATCGCCGCCGGCCCGCGCTCGGCCTTGCCGACCATGCCCAGCAGGCCGGTCTGCGCCAGCACCTGCTCGGTGAACTTGTCCATGCGGGTGGCCGTGGTCGGGCCGGCCGGCCCGATCACCTCGTCGCGCACCGGATCCACCGGGCCGACGTAGTAGATGAAGCGCCCGCGCAGGTCCACCGGCAGCGCTTCGCCGCGGTCGAGCAAGCCGACGATGCGCTTGTGCGCGGCGTCGCGGCCGGTCAGCAGCTTGCCATTGAGCAGCAGCGTTTCGCCGGGCTGCCAGGCGGTGACGTCCTCGGGCGTGATCGAATCCAGGTCCACCCGACGGCCCTTCGAGGCGTCGTAGGTCAGGCTCGGCCAGTCCGCCAGCGAGGGCGGATCCAGCGCGACCGGGCCGCTGCCGTCGAGGGAGAAGTGCGCGTGCCGCGTCGCCGCGCAATTCGGAATCATCGCAATGGGAAGGTTGGCCGCGTGCGTCGGATAGTCCTTCACCTTGACGTCGAGCACGGTGGTCAGCCCGCCCAGGCCCTGGGCGCCGATGCCGAGCGCGTTGACCTTCTCGTACAGCGCCAGGCGCAGTTCCTCGACCCGGTTCATCGGCCCGCGCGCCTGCAGCTCGGTGATGTCGATCGGCTCCATCAGCGCTTCCTTGGCCAGCAGCATCGCCTTCTCGGCGGTGCCGCCGATGCCGATGCCGAGCATGCCCGGCGGGCACCAGCCCGCGCCCATCGTCGGCACGGTCCTGAGCACCCAGTCCACGATCGAGTCGGAGGGATTGAGCATGGCGAACTTCGACTTCGCTTCCGAACCGCCGCCCTTGGCCGCGACGATCACGTCCACCGTGCCACCGGGCACGACCTTCATGTTCACCACTGCCGGCGTGTTGTCGCGGGTGTTCAGGCGCTTGCCGGCCGGGTCGGCCAGCACCGAGGCGCGCAGCTTGTTGTCCGGGTGGTTGTAGGCGCGGCGCACGCCCTCGTTGACCATGTCCTCCACGCCCATCGTGGCGTCCGGCCAGCGCACGTCCATGCCGACCTCGAGGAAGACAGTGACGATGCCGGTGTCCTGGCAGATCGGGCGGTGGCCTTCGGCGCACATGCGCGAGTTGACCAGGATCTGCGCGATCGCGTCCTTCGCCGCCGGCGACTCCTCGCGCTCGTAAGCCGCGGCCAGGTTCCTGATGTAGTCGACGGGGTGGTAGTACGAGATGTACTGCAGCGCGTCGGCGACGGACTGGATGAAGTCTTCCTGCTTGATGTCGGCCATTCTCGTGGGTGATCCAGGGTTAGTCGAGTTCGTTCCAGCGCGCGTAGGCGGCATCGAGCTTCGCCTGCAGTCCCGACAGCGCCTGGTTGGCCGCCAGCACCTTGTCGTTGCCCTCGCGGTACAGCTCCGGCGAGGCGATGCGGGCGGTGGCCTGGGCCACCTGGGCCTCGAGCGATTCGATCAGCGCGGGCAGCTGGTCGAGTTCGCGCTGCTCCTTGTAGCCGAGTTTGCGCTTGCCGCTGGGCTGCGTGGCGGGCGTAGCGACTGCGGGCGTGGGCGCCACCTGCGGCGTCAGTTTCGGGGCGCCGACCGGCGCCGCCGCGACCGGCCGCTGTCGCAGCCAGTCGGTATAACCGCCCACGTACTCGCCCACGCGTCCGTTTCCTTCCATCACCAGCGAACTGGTGACGACGTTGTCGAGGAAATCGCGGTCGTGCGATACCAGGATCAGGGTGCCGGGGTAATCCGCCAGCAACTCCTCGAGCAGCTCCAGGGTCTCCACGTCGAGGTCGTTGGTGGGCTCGTCCATCACCAGCACGTTGGAAGGGCGCGCGAACAACTTCGCCAGCAGCAGGCGGTTGCGCTCGCCGCCGGACAGCTTGGTGATCGGCGCCCGTGCGCGCTCCGGGCTGAACAGGAAGTCCTGCAGGTAGCCCAGGGCATGCTTGCGCGCGCCGTTGATCTCGATGAACTCACGACCCTCGGACACATTGTCCAGCGCCGTCCAGTCATCGCGCAGGGCGCCGCGCAACTGGTCGAAGAAGGCAATCTCCAGGTTGGTACCCTGCTTCACTTCGCCGGACTGCGGATGCAGGTCGCCCAGCAGCAGCTTGAGCAAGGTGGTCTTGCCCGAGCCGTTGGGGCCGATCAAGCCCACCTTGTCGCCGCGCTGGATGACCGTGGAGAAATCGCGCACCAGCACACGGTCGCCGAAGGCGAAGCGGACGTCCTTCGCCTCGAACACGCGTCGGCCGGACTTCGCGGACTGGGCCGCGGCCAGCTGCACGTTGCCGGACAATTCACGGCGCTGCGCACGCTCGCGGCGCATCGCCTTGAGCGCGGTGACGCGGCCCTCGTTGCGGGTACGGCGCGCCTTGATGCCCTGGCGGATCCAGACCTCTTCCTGCGCCAGCTTGCGGTCGAACAGCGCATTGGCCTGCGCCTCGGCATGCAGGCGCTCCTCGCGGCGGCGCAGGTAGTTGTCGTAGTCGCCGGGCCAGCTGGTCACCTGCCCCCGGTCCACCTCGACGATCCGCGTGGCCAGCCGGCGCAGGAAGGCGCGGTCGTGGGTGACGAACACCACGCTGCCGGCGAAGTCCTGCAGGAAGCCTTCGAGCCAGGCGATGGATTCGATGTCCAGGTGGTTGGTGGGCTCGTCGAGCAGCAGCAGGTCGGGCGCGGCGACCAGCGCGCGGCCCAGCAGCACGCGGCGCTTCATGCCGCCCGACAACGCGGCGAAATCCGACTCGCCCGGCAGGTCGAGCCGACTCACCACTTCCTCGACGCGCCGCTCGAGCTGCCAGCCCTGGCCGGCATCGATCGCTGCCTGCAGGCGACCGAGCTCGTCCATGTCGATGGCGTCGCCGTCATGGGTGATGTGGTGGTAACGGGCCAATTGCGCGCCGAGTTCGCCGAGGCCGCCCGCCACCACGTCGTACACGGGCCCGCCGATGTCCGCGGGCACTTCCTGCGACAGGCCGGCGATGCGGCTGCCATAACGCCGCACGTCGCCGTCGTCGGGCAGCGCCTCGCCGGACATCAGGCGCAACAGCGTGGATTTGCCGGCGCCGTTGCGGCCGACGATGCAGACGCGTTCGTTCGCTTCGATCGACAGGTCCACGCCCTCGAGCAGGCGCGGCCCGCCGACGCTGAAATCCACGCCGTGGAAGGACAGGAGGGGCATCCGTCCATTTTACCGCCGGCCACCTCCACCGCGCGAATCTGTGCGCCAACCGCCGTTCACCGCCGCTTCGAACACCTAGACTCGCAGGATGGACAGCCGTGCCGAAAAGCTCTGGCGTCGCGGGTTGGCCCACTTCCGGCAGGGGAACCTGGAAGCCGCGCAAGCCAGTTTCGAAGCCCTCCTGGCCCGCGACCCGGGTTCGGGCCGCGCCTTGCTGCACCTGTCCCTGGTGTGTACCCAGCGCGGCCGCCACGGCCGCGCCGCGGAATTGGCGGAGCAGGCATTGGCATGCGATCCCGCGCTACCCGGCGGCGGCCATGCCTACCTCGCCCGTTGCCTGTTGCGTGCCGGCGCCCCCGAACGCGCCCGCGCAGTGGCCATGCGCGCAACGTCGGGGCCGCGCGCGTCGGTGGCTTCGCTCGGCTCGCTCGCCGGCCTCATGACCTGGCTGGACGAACATGCACAGGCCATCGACCTCTATGGCGAAGCCATCGCGATCGACCCGGGACTGGCCTCGTTGCGCTTCGATCGCGCCCAGGCCCACCTGCGCTTCGGCCAGGTGGAGGCCGCCGAGCGGGACCTCGAGGATTGCCTGCGGGTTGCCCCCGGACACGCGAAGGCCCATTGGCTCGTCGCCAACCTGCGCGCCCAGGACCTCGCGAGCAACCACGTCGCCCGCCTCGCGCGCCTGCTGCCCGCGGCCGCAGCCGCTGACCGCGAGACCCTGGCCCTGGCCCTGTTCAAGGAACTCGACGACCTGGGCGACGGCGCCGGAGCGACGGCGGCGCTTCGCACCGCCATGGCTGCGCGTGGTGCACGTTCCCGGGCCGCGGCGGAGACCGTCGCCAGGCACCGGCGGCTCGTCGACGCACTCCTCTCCGAGCCGCGGTCGGCCAACGAAGCGACGGCACTGGATGGCCCGTCGGTATTCGTCGTCGGCATGCCCCGCGCTGGCGTCGGACTGCTCGGTCGGCTGCTCTCGCGGCATTCGCGGCTCCACTGGCTGGGAACCCAACGCGCCTGGAGCCGGCAACTGGACGTCGCGCTTGGCCGCGGAAACGGCCTGCTGGACCGCAGCGACCTGGCGAGGTCGCGGACGCTGGACCTGCGGCGGCTGGGCGACCGGTTCCTCGCCGACGTGCTTCCCGCAGGCGCCAAGCCGCCGATGGCTTGCGCGAGCGACCCGTGGGATTACCTGCATGTCGGCATGATCGCGCGGGCCTTGCCGGGCGCGCGCTTCGTCCACGTCGTGCGCGACCCGGTGGACTGCTGCGCTTCACTCCTGCTGCAGCCGCCGGACGGCGGATTCTCTGACGGGATGGATGGCGCCGACGTGGCTGAACTTCACGCCGACCAGGGCCGCCTCATGCAGCACTGGCACGAGCAACTGCCCGGCCGGATCATCGACGTGAGCTACGAGAGCCTGGTCGAAAAGCCGGAGATGATCCTCCGTGTCCTTTGCTCCTTCCTCGGCATCCGGTACGCGTCGTCGCTGCGCATGGGCCTGCAGCTGCACTCGCGCAGCATCGGCCGGGGCCGACGGTACCTGGCCGAACTGCCCGGCCTCGGCGAAGCGCTGGCACGGCGGGACCGCGCGGCCTGAGCCACGTACGCGCCGGCCGGGATTACACTCGTCCCAGGCCTCCTCGAACCGCCCTCGATGCGCACCACGAGCTACCGCGCCTGCCCCCTGTGCGAAGCCATCTGCGGCCTGGAAATCCAGTCCGAGGACGGCGCGCTCGCCGCCATCCGCGGCGACGAGGCCGATCCCTTCAGCCGCGGCCACGTGTGTCCGAAGGGCAACGCCATCCTCGACCTCGAGGCCGATCCCGACCGCCTGCGCACGCCGGTGCGGCGCACGCCGCAAGGCTGGGAGGCCATCGGCTGGGACGAGGCCTTCGCCTACGCCGGCGAACGCCTGGCGGCGGTGCAGGCCGCGCACGGCGCGCAGGCCGTGGCCGCCTACCTGGGCAACCCCAATGTCCACCACTTCGGCCACATCGCCTACCTGCCGGCCCTGCTGAAGCTGCTGCGCACGCCGAACGTCTTCAGCGCCTCGTCGGTGGACCAGTGGCCGCACCAGTACGTCAACGCGCTGATGTACGGCCACCAGTTCCTGTTGCCGATCCCCGACCTGGACCGTACCGATTTCCTGCTGATGCTCGGCGCCAACCCCGTCGCCTCCAACGGCAGCCTGATGACCGCGCCTGGCATGCCGCGGCGGCTGAAGGCGATCGCGGGGCGCGGCAGCGTGGTCTTGCTCGACCCACGGCGCACCGAAACCGCGGCGCTGGCGAGCGAACACCACTTCATTCGGCCCGGCAGCGATGCCTGGTTTCTGGTCGCGTTCCTGCAAGCCCTGCTGCGACTCGGGCCGCCGCGCGTGGCGGCCTATGGCGATCGGATCGCCGGGCTCGACGCCGCGTTGTCGGCGATTGCCGTGGTGGATGTCGGGGACATCGCCGCGCGCACGGGTATCGCATCCGCCACCATCGAGGACCTCGCACGGCGCTTTCACGCCGCGCCGCGGGCGGTGGCCTACGGCCGCATCGGCGTTTCGGTGCAACGCCACGGCACGCTGTGCCAATGGCTGCTGCAACTGGCGAACCTGGTCACCGGCAACCTCGACCGCGAAGGCGGCGCGCTGGTCAACGAGCCGGCAATCCCGATCACCGGCCCCGGCACCTCGCCCGGCCAGCGTGGCCGCTGGCGCAGCCGGGTGCGCGGACTGCCGGAATTCGCGGGTGAGCTGCCGGTGGCCGCGCTCGCGGAAGAGATCGCCACGCCCGGTGAGGGCCAGGTCCGCGCGTTGCTGACGGTCGCGGGCAATCCGGTGCTGTCCACGCCCAACGGCCGGGCGCTGGAGCTTGCGTTGCCCGGCCTGGACTTCATGCTCGCCATCGACGTCTACATCAACGAGACCACGCGGCATGCCGACCTGATCCTGCCGCCCGCCTCGCCGCTGACGCAGGACCACTACGACCTGATCTTCAACGCCTTCGCGGTGCGCCGCGTCGCCCGGTTGAACCGGCCGCTGCGCCCACGCACCGACGCGGAGCGCGGCGACTGGGAGATCGCCAACGGGCTGGGCGCGGCCATCGCTGCGGCCGCCGGCAAGCCATGGACGCCGCTGCCTCCACCACGCGTGCTGATCGCGGCCGGCCTGGCGCGCGGCGGCAGCGGGTTGGACCTGGCTGCGCTCGAGGCAGCCGAACACGGCCTCGACCTCGGGCCGCTGCGCTCCTCCTTGCTGGCGCGGCTGGAGACGCCGAGCCGGTGCATCGAGGCCGCGCCACCCGAACTGCTGCCCTTGCTCGGCGCGCTCGCCACCGAGCCGGCCGACGCCGGCAGCCTGCGCCTGTTCGGCCGCCGAGACGCCCGCAGCAACAATTCCTGGATGCACAACGCGCCACGGCTGGTGAAAGGCAAGCCGCGGCACCAGTTGCTGATGCATCCGGACGACCTGGCGGTGCGCGGCCTGGACGATGGCGCCCGCGTGCGCGTCCGCTCGCGCGTCGGCACGATCGAAACCGAGGTGCAGGCCTGCGCGGACGTGATGCCGGGCAGCGCCTGCCTGCCGCACGGCTTCGGGCATCGCCGCGAGGGCGTGCGGCTGTCGCGGGCCAGTACGCTCGCCGGCGAGAGCTACAACGACCTGAGCGACCCGCTGTTCCTGGACGGCGGCTGCGGCAACGCCGCCCTCAACGGCCTCGACGTCGAGGTCGAGGCCGCCTGAGCGATCGGGCTACTTCAGCGCCTTCACCGTCGCGGTGTTGGAATACGCAGAGGTCTTGCCGGTGCTGGTGTTGAAGGCACGCACGCGGTACAGCCAGGTGCCCTTGGTGACCGTCTGGGCAAAGCTGGACAGGTTTGCGCCAACCTGCCCGACCTGCACGAAGCTGCTGCTGCCCGCCGGCGCGCGTTCGATGGTGAAGCCCTGCTCGTTGCTAGAGTTGTCGGTCCAGCGCAGCGTCACCTTGTAGCCCTTGGCCGAGCTGCCGGTCAGCCCGCTGGGCGCGGCGATGAGCGCCGGGTCGGCCGTGGCGGTGATGACCACCGTCTTGCTGGCGGTGGCGCCGCGGTCGTCCGTCACCGTCAACGTCGCGGTGTAGCTGCCGGCGGCCGCGTAGGTATGGGCGACGCTGGCGCCGTTGCCGGTCGCCCCATCGCCAAAGTTCCAGGCATAGCCGGTGATCGTTCCGTCGGCGTCGGACGAGCCGGCCGCGGAGAAGTTCACCGGCAGCGGGGCCACGCCGCTGGTCGGCGTCGCGCTTGCCATCGCGGTCGGCGCGCTGTTGGGCGTGCCGGTCGGGATCACGTACAGGGTGACGCTCTGCGCCGGCACCGAGGTGGCCAGGCTGCTGCCGCTGATGGCGACGTTGGCCGGATGGCTGATGGTGTTGGCCGAGGTCAGCTGCCAGACCTGGGCATAGCCCGCGTTGGCGAAGTTGCCCAGGTTCACCGTCACCGGCGTGCTGCCCGACAGCACCTTGGACACCACCATCACCGTCATCGCGCCGTCGGTGCTGCGCAGCGCGGCGAAGGCCGACACGTTGTCGGGATTGGGCACGGTCGCGCTGACCGAGGTGTCGCCGAACCCCGACTTGTTGCCGTCGTAGTTGCGGAACATCTTCATCGCCTTGTAGGTCGGCGTGGCGGGGTCCGGCGTGGTCCAGCGGGCGGCGTAGTCCAGGCCCTCGCGGCCGAAGATGCCGTAGATGTCGGCCTGCGTGGTGGCGCCGTTGATGTGGCCCTCCGCACCCCAGTTGTACTCGGTGATGGCCAGCTTGAGGCCCGGGTAGTAGCTGTTGACCCAGCCCTTCATGCGCGGGATGAGCATGACCTTGTCGTTGATCCAGGTCGGGTCGGTGTAGTTCGGGTCCCACAGCGCGCGGGTGCTCTTGTTGCGCAGCTGCTGCATCGTCGTGGAGGTGTCGTTGCCGAACTCGCCGCCCTGCGGGTAGTAGTGCAGCGAGAACACGTCGAGCACGCGCTTGCCGGACTGCTGCTCGTAGGCGCGCAGCTGGTCGAGCAGCCACGGCATGTAGGCCATGCCGCCGTGGGCATCGCGGTCCGGGGAGCAGCACCAGTTGTTGGCCGCCAGGTACTGCTGGTCGTAGCCGGAATAGAAATAGCCGCTCCAGCCCCACTCCTCGGGACCGAACACGACGGCGCCGGGATCGGCGGTCTTCACCATCGCGCCATAGTCGATCATCTTCTGGCGGATCTCGTCCATCGTCGCGCCGGTCTGCTTGATCTCGCGGTGCGTGGACTGCCAGAGGCTGTGCTCGTTGTCGAGCAGGTAGAACTTCTGCCCGCCGTTCGCCGCCAGGCCCCAGCGGGCGACGAGGTGGTCCATCCAGCCCTTCTGGAAGGCGACGCCGGCCGGCGTGTTGGCGTCGTTGGGATCGTTGTTGGTGATGTTCTTGCCGGTGCTCTTGAGCACGCCGTTGCCGGCGTCCGGCATCCACTGCCAGTCGCTGTCGGTCTGCTGGCCGTACTTGGCCTGCGAGAAGGCCGCCAGCTTGCTGCGGTTGGCGCCCAGTTTGGCGACCCAGTCCAGCATCGGGAGGGTGATCATCGCTTCGGCGCCGGCGGCGCGGCTGCTGGCGATGAAGCTGTCGCCCATTTCGCCTGCGGTCGCGCTGGCCTCGGGGATGGACTCGAAATACCAGTCGCCGCCGCGGTTGGTCGCGTTCTGCTGCCAGTTGTAGCTGGAGGTGGCATTGCCGCCGCTGCGGTTGAGCGGCGCGTTGAGGTCGGCCAGTTGCGTCGTGCTGGCGAAGGCCACGCCATAGATGTAGGGGCTGATCGGGTGGCGGTTCGCGTTGGCGTCTACGTTGACGGTGACCGCCGCGTTCTGCGCGAACACCGAGGTCGGCAGCACGAGGGCCAGGGCAAGGACTAGCGCGCGCGGCGCGGTGGAACGCAGGACGGTCATGGGCAGTGTCACCTGGGGAGGTGCCGCCATCGTTCCCAAGCGGCAGTGAGATCGCAAGTGCAATCGGTCACTGCCGGGCCGGCTTTCGTCCCGCGGCGCCGTCTCAATCTGGAGACTGGCTCAGGACTCCTCGGGCGCGACCCCCGTGTCGAAGTCGAGCACGATCTTGCCGCGGGCGTGCCCCGCCATCAGTTTTGCGAAAGCGGCAGGCGCCTGCTCGTAGGGGAATACGCTGTCCACCACCGGCCGGATCACGCCCGCGTCCACCAGCGCGGCTACGCCGGCCAACTGCGCGCCGCTGGATTCGGTGAGGAAGCGGAAGTAGCGCGCGCCCCTGGCCCGCGCCGCCGCGCGCACCTTGCGGCCCATCCAGCGCATGGTCTGGCGCATGGCCCAGCCGCGCGCGAAGCGCTCGACCATCTCATCGTCGGGCGGTCCCGCCACGCTGACCACGCTGCCGCCGGGCTTGAGCACGCCGAAAGCATCCAGGGTGTGCGCGCCACCGAGGCTGTCCAACACGATGTCGTAGGCGCCGATGCGCCGCCGGTAGTCCTCGTGGTCGTAGGCAATCGCTTCGTGCGCGCCGAGTTCGCGCACGAAGGTGACGTTGCGCGCGCTGCAGGTCGAATCCACCAACATGCCGAGGTGGCGTGCGTACTGGATCGCGAAGCTGCCCAGCCCGCCCGCGCCCGCGTGCACCAGGATGCGTTGCCCGCGGCGCGCCTGCGCGCGATCCACCAGGCCCTGTACGGTGGTCAGCGCGACCAGCGGCAGCGAGGCAGCAGCGACGGCCGAGGTCCATTGCGGCGCCCGCGCGACGTAGGCCACGGGTTGCACGCTGTACTGGGCGAAGGCGCCGAGCGTGTCGCGGCTGGCGCGCACGAACACGCGCTCGCCTGGGCGGAAATCGCCGACCCCTTCGCCCACAACGTCGACGATGCCGGCGGCGTCAAAACCAGGCGTGACCGGGAAGCGCAGCAGCACCAGTCGCCGCAGGTCGCCCTGGATCAGCTTGTAGTCGATGGGGTTGAGGCTGGCCGCCTCGACCTTGATCCGCAGTTCCCCGGCCGCGGGCCGGGGGCAGGCGATGGCGCGCAATTCCAGCACCTGCGCAGGCGCACCGTAGCCGGTCGCCTGCCAGGCCAGCATGGACGCGGACTCAGTGGTGATGGCCGCCCTCGCCGTGCACGTGGCCGTGCATCAGCTCCTCGACGCTGGCATTGCGCACGTCGGTCACCTCGACGGCGAAGTGCAGCACCTGGCCGGCGAGCGGATGGTTGGCGTCCACCGTCACCTGGTCGCCCTCGACCTTGGAGATCACGACCGGCAGCGCACCCTGCGGGGTCTGCGCCTGGAACTGCATGCCGACCTCGATGTCGTCCACGCCCTGGAAGGCCTGGCGCGGCACCACCTGCACCATCGCCGGGTTGGGCTCGCCGTAGCCGTCCTCGGGCTGCACCGTCACCTCGAGCTTGTCGCCCGCGCTGCGGCCGGTGAGCTCGCGCTCCAGGCCCGGCACGATGTTGCCGGCGCCATGCAGGTAGCTCAGCGGCTGGCCGCCGGCCGAACTGTCGATCACCTTGCCGCTGGCGTCGGTGAGGGTGTAGTGGAAGGTCGCGACGGTGCGATCGCCAATCTGCATGGGGTGGATCCTCTGGAAGGGCGCCGCGGCGCGAATGCGAATCAGGTTCGGGCCATCGATTATAAACGGGCGCGCCGACGCAGACACTCCAGCCTGCCGATGAGACAATACGGGTTCAGGCGCCCGCCGCCGCCCCCGTCCCGACCATGTCCTCGCCCTTCATCACCGAAACCGTGCTCGATGTCCGCCACTGGACGCAGGACTACTTCAGCTTCACCACCAGCCGCGACGACGGGTTCCGCTTCGACAACGGCCAGTTCGTGATGATCGGGCTGGAGGTGGACGGCCGGCCGCTGATGCGTGCCTACTCCATCGCCAGCGCCAACTGGGAGGAGCAGCTTGAGTTCTTCAGCATCAAGGTGCCCAACGGCCCGCTGACCTCGCGCCTGCAGCACATCCAGCCCGGCGATACCCTGCTGCTGAGCCGCAAGCCGACCGGCACTTTGCTGATCAGCGACCTGCACCCGGGACGCCATCTCTACTTGCTGTCCACCGGCACCGGGCTGGCGCCCTTCCTGGCCATCATCAAGGACCCGGAAACCTACGAGCGCTTCGACAAGGTCATCCTGACCCATGGCGTGCGCGGCGTGGCCGACCTCGCCTACGCCGACTACATCCGCCGCGAACTGCCGCAGCACGAATTCCTCGGCGAGCAGATCCGCGACAAACTGCTGTACTACCCCGCGGTCAGTCGCGAATCCTTCGAACACCAGGGCCGGCTGACCACCTTGCTGGAAACCGGCCGCATGCAGGCAGACCTCGGCCTTCCGCCCATCGACCCGGTCGCCGACCGCTTCATGATCTGCGGCAGCCCCTCGATGCTGGCCGACTTCCGCGCCATCCTCGACGGCCGCGGCTTCCAATGCGCGCCGCGCATCGGCACGCCCGGCCACTACGTCTTCGAACGCGCCTTCGTCGAGAAATGAACACGCCCGACCTCGCCTTCCGACTCGCCACCGCGGACGACGCCGCGCGACTCGGCGAGTTCATGAGCCGCAACTTCCTCGCCGCCTACGGCCACTGCTCCACGCCCGACAACGTGCAGGCCGCCGTGCGCGAGCACTACGGCCTGGCGGCGCAGCAGCGACAGATCGCCGACCCGACGCGCTGGAACCTGCTGGCCACCGTCGGCGAGGACTGGGTCGGCCACGCGCAGTTGCGCGAGCCCTCCGGCCTGCCCGCCGGCGCCGGCGCGGAGCCCGCGCTGGAGTTGTGCCGCTTCTACGTCGACACCGCCTGGCACGGCCGCGGCATCGCCCAGCGGATGATGGCGAAGGTCAAGGAGGAAGCGCGCAACCGCGGCGCCCGCTCCATCCACCTCAGCGTCTGGCAGGAGCAGCCGCAGGCCATTCGCTTTTATGAGAAGGAAGGCTTCCGCATCGCCGGCACGCTCGTCTTCGTGGTGGGCGACGATCCCAAGGACGACTGGCTGATGGTCTGCGACCTGGACTAGCGGCCGCTCACAGGACCGAGGCGAGGTCCTTCTCGATCTTCTCGGGCGTGTCGGTCGGCGCGTAGCGCTTGACCACCTTGCCGCCGCGGTCGACCAGGAACTTGGTGAAGTTCCACTTGATCGCTTCCATGCCGAGCAGGCCGGGCTTTTCCTTTTTCAGCCACTGCCAGAGCGGGTGCGCCTTGGCGCCGTTGACTTCGATCTTCTCGAAAAGCGGGAAGCTGACGTCGTAGTTCAGCGAACAGAAATTGCGGATCTCGTCGGCGTCGCCGGGCTCCTGATGACCGAACTGGTCGCAGGGAAACCCCAGCACGACCAGGCCCTTGTCGCCGTAGTCGCGATAAAGCTTTTCCAGCCCCGTGTACTGCGGGGTGAAGCCGCACTTGGACGCGGTGTTGACCACCAGCATCGGCCTGCCGCGGAACTCGGCGAGCGAGTGTTCCTTCCCGTCCAGGTCACGGGCGCTGAAATCGTAGGCGGTGGTCATTGCGGAGTCCTCGCGAGGCCTTTGTCGAGATTCTGGCACGCGGCGGGCTGGGGGTGGGGTATCGCATGCGGCGGGCTGGGGGTAGCGGCCTTTCAAACCCCATCTCGGCGATGACCGCCGCCTTCACGGGCCGAAACGCTCGCGGCCCCGTGGCCGTGGGGCGCGCCGGGCTTGCCGTGGCCGGGGCATGGGGGTCGCACACGAGCATGGCCCGGGAAGGCCCAACGGGCCCGACTCGGTGGCCACGGACGGCGCGTCCCAGCTCGGGACGAGGGAGACCCCCATTCCCCGGCCGCGGCAAGCACGCCAAAAACTCAAGAAGCAGGCGGCCCCGAGCTCAGCGACGCTTCCATCAGGCGGTCATCGCGCAAGCCTTCCCATTTGGCGACGACCATCGTCGCGACGCCATTGCCGATGATGTTGGTGATCGCACGGGCTTCGGACATGAAGCGGTCCACGCCCAGGATCAGCGCCACGCCCTCCACCGGGACCTTGCCGGCCAGCGCGCCCAGGGTCGCGGCCAGGGTAATGAAACCGGAACCGGTCACGCCCGCCGCGCCCTTGGAGGTCAGCAGGAGCACGCCGAGCAGGAGCAGTTCGTCCTGCAGGCTCAGCTCGACGCCCAGGGCCTGGGCGATGAAGATCGAGGCCATCGTCAGGTAGATGCAGGTGCCGTCGAGGTTGAAGGAATAACCCGTCGGCACCACCAGCCCGACCACGCTGCGGGCGCAGCCCAGCTCCTGCAGGCGCACCATCAGCCGCGGCAGCGCCGACTCCGAGGACGAGGTGCCCAGCACCAGCAAGAGCTCGCCGCGGACATAGCGCAGGAAGCGCCACAACGAGAAGCCCGACCACCAGCAGGCCGCGCCGAGCGCCAGCACGATGAAGGCCGCGCAGGTCAGGTACACCGAGGCCAGCAACAGCCCGAGCGACTGCAGCGTGCCGATGCCGTACTTGCCGATGGTGAAGGCCATCGCTCCGAAGGCACCAATGGGCGCCGCGCGCATGATGATGTCGACGATGCCGAAGAACACACGGCTGACCTCGTCCAGCCCGTGCAGCACGCGGTGCCCCGCCTCGCCGGTGCGCGTCAGCGCCACGCCGAACAGCACCGCCACCAGCAGCACCTGCAGCAGGTTGCCTTCGGTGAAGGCCGAGATGAAGCCCTTCGGGATGATGTCCAGCACGAAGGCGACGATGCCGCTCGATTCGGCCTGGTGCCGGTAGTTCTCTACCGCGGCCGCGTCAAGCGTGGCCGGATCGATGTTCATGCCCGCGCCGGGCTTGACGAGGTTGGCGACCACCAGCCCGATCACCAGCGCCAGCGTGGTCATCACTTCGAACCAGACCAGGGCCTTGACGCCGATGCGGCCCACCTGCCGCAGCTCGCCCATGTGCGCGATCCCGACCACCACGGTCAGGAAGATCACCGGGCCGATCACCATCTTGACCAGGGCGATGAAGCCGTCGCCGAGCGGCTTCATCTGCGCGCCGAGCTCGGGTCGGAAATGGCCGAGCAGGATGCCGACGGCGATGGCGACCAGCACCTGCAGGTACAGCGACTTCCACCACTTGCCCATGCGACGGCCCTCCCCGGCCTCGGCGAAGGTTAGCGCATGCGGGCAGCGCAAAAGAAAGCGCCAGTCCCTTGCCCGGCATCACTCTCCACAAAAGAAAACGCCGGGCTTTCGCCCGGCGTTCGCTTCAATCGCGATGTGCGAGTGGATCAGGCGACCTGGACGGCGTCAGCCTGCAGGCCCTTCTGGCCCTTCACCACGGTGAAGGTGACCTTCTGGCCTTCCTGCAGGGTCTTGAAGCCGGTGCCCTGGATGGAACGGAAGTGGACGAAAAGGTCCTCACCGCTCTCCGGGGTGATGAAGCCGAAGCCCTTGGCGTCGTTGAACCACTTGACGGTACCGCTCTGACGATCGGACATTGCTGTCTCCTTGTAACTTAGGTTTTTCGGGAACCGGAACACCCGGGTCCAGACTGAGTTGCAGGGAGCAAGCTTTGGAACGATGTAGCGGATCGTTGGATCAACCGCACCGGGCCACAATACACGGTGACCCTGGCAAACACAGTGCCGCGACCATACACCGTTCGCCCGCGGATTGCCAGCCCGGGTTCAGGCCGACCCACCGGCCGTTCAGCCAACCGGCGGTTCGATCGCCCGCTCCGTACCCGCCGCCACGCCGCGGAGGGCGGATCGGTAGCGCCGGCTGCAGGGAATGCGGCTGCCGTCGCGCATCAGCAGGCGGGCGTCGCCCGATTCCTGCGGCTGGATCTCGTCGATCCGGTCCAGGTGGACCATGTAGCTGCGATGCACGCGCACGAAGCGGGCCGGGTCCAGCCGCGGCTCCAGTGCCGCCATGGTGCTGCGCAACGGGTAGTCGTGGCCCCGCACCCGCAGGTTGACGTAGTTGCCGGAGGCCTGCAGCCATTCGATGTCGTTGGCCGCCACGAGGAACTCCTTGCCCAGCTTTCGCACCAGGAAACGCTCGGGCCGCTCCACCGGTTCCACCGGCGGGCCCTCGTCCGGCGCCGCCAGCAGCCGGGCCTCGCCCTGCAGGCGTAGCAGCAGCAGCCGGTAGAGGGCCACGGTGAGCAGGATGCCGCTGTAGGTGCCGGCGTCCTTCAGGTACTCGTAGGCCAGCTCGCGCGGCCACGGGCCGAAGTCGTACTGCTGCCCCATCCGCGCGTAGACCTGCTGGCGGATCGCCACCATCAGCACGACGTGGACGAGCGAGAAGGCCACCGAGCCCAGCAAATGCCAGGGCAGGTTGCGCCGCAGCAGGCCGAACTGGAGCGGCTTCCAGCGCTCGAACGCCAGCACCGCCGGCACCAGCGCCAGCAGCACCAGGTTGCTCGACCACTCCCACAGCACCGGCTGCCAGGCCGCGAACGGCAGGTGGGCACGGTCCACGTCCATCAGCACGATCACGCTGTTGATGGTGGCCGCCATCAGGAAGTTGAAGACCCAGAAAGCGACCTCGAACGGTCGCCGCCAGGGCAGGTATCGCTGGAGGAAGAGCTGGCCCGGGTCGGTCATGGGCGCATTCTAGCGATCCGGGCCCGCCGGCCGGCCCGCGATCCGTCACCGGCGTCCACCGCTCGTCCCCGCGCGGTCGCGTCCGGGCCCCTGGCGGTTTCCCCGGTCCGGGACCCGGCCCAGTCTGGCGGCACGTTCCACCGGACCCCGCCATGATCGCCCCGACCCTGCCCTCGCCCCGCCGCAACGACATCGACGCCCTGCGCGCCCTCGCCTTCGCGCTGCTGATCCTCTACCACCTGTGCATGCTCTACGTGGCCGGCGAGGACTGGCACATCCGCAGCCCGCATACCTACGAGTGGCTGCAGCTGCCGATGCTCTTCGTGAACCGCTGGCGGATGGACCTGATCTTCCTGGTCTCCGGCATCGCCTCGGCCTTCCTGCTGAAGGCCGGCCAGCCCTGGCGCTTCCTGCGCCAGCGCAACAGGCGCCTGCTGCTGCCGCTGCTGTTCGGCTGCCTGGTGATCGTGCCGGTGCAGCCCTACGTGCAGGGCGTGGTGAACGGCGCGGTCGAGCCGGGCTTCCTGGCCTTCCTCGGCAGGTACTTCACCGGCGGGCCTTGGCCGGCCGAGGCCTTCGACGGCTGGAAGGACAGCTTCACCTGGAACCACCTGTGGTACCTGGCCTACCTTTGGGTCTACACCGCGGTGCTGGCCCTGCTGTGGCCGCTGCTCGACTCCGGCCCCGGCCGTGCCCTGCGGGCGCGCTTCACCGGCCTGCGCGGCGCCGCGCTGCTCCTGCTGCCGGCGCTGCCGTTGTTCGCCTTCACCTGGTCCATGCAGGCGCGCTTCCCGGAGACCGGGGACCTGTTCCACGACCACTACCGCAACGCCATGTACTTCACCTGCTTCCTCTACGGCGTGCTGATCGCCCGCGACACGGCGCTGTGGGCGGAGATCCGGCGATTGCGCCGCACCAGCCTGCTGCTCGCCCTGGCGATGGTCACGCCCTACCTCGTGCTGGTGCGAATGCTGCCCGACGACATCGGCGCGGCCACGCAGGCACTGGTGTGGGCCCTGCGCAACGTCTACGTGTGGTCCATGCTGCTGGCGATCCTGGGCTACGGCGCGCAGTACCTCGACCGCCCGTTCCGCTGGCTGCCGTGGGCGCGCGAGGCGGTGTATCCCTGGTACCTGCTGCACCAGAGCCTGATCGTGCTGCTGGCTTACTGGATCATCCCGTGGAAGCTGTCGGGACCGCTCGAGGCGCTCGTGGTGCTGGCCGGCACCGTGGCCGGTTGCTGGATCGTCTTCGCTGGCGTGCGCCGGGTGCGCTGGCTGCGCCCACTGTTCGGCCTAGCGGCTGACGCGCCACGACAGCATGCGGCCGTCGCGGTAGGGCATGACGCCGTGGAAGGGCCGCGGGTCGCCGTCGAAGACCAGCGGCAGGAAGTGCCGGTCGCCTTCCCACAGCGGTAGCCGATCGATCGCCTCGATCTCCACCCATTCCAGGCTGCCCTCGGCGTTCGCCGCCGGGGGCTCGCCGCGCCAGTCGGGGATCAGGAAGACGAAGCCGAACCAGTCCTCGCCCTGCTTGCCGAAACCCGGCCAGCTGAGGGTGCCGCGCAGTTCCAGCGCCAGGCATTCCACGCCCGCCTCTTCCAGGATCTCGCGGCGCATGCCGCTGGCGACGTCCTCGTCGGCCTCGAGCTTGCCGCCCAGCCCGTTGTACTTGCCCAGGTGCTGGTCGCCGGGCCGCGCGTTGCGGTGGACCATCAGCACGCGCCGCCGATCGGGCGAGAGCAGGTAACCGAGGGTGGCGAGGATCGGCTGGTAGGGCATGCGGGCAGCCATCGAATCGAAGGTGCGGGGAGCCTACCCGATGCGCGTGGCGCTGGCTTACCATCCACTCCGGCAATCCCGCCGTGACCGATCGGAGTCCTTATGTCCAAGGGCATGGACCAGAAGAAGCAGGAAAAGAAGAAGCCGGCCAAGACGCTGAAGGAAAAGCGCGCCGACAAGGCCGCCAAGAAGGCGAAGTAAGCATCGCCCGGCCCACGCTGGCGGTGGTGGGCGGCGGTCCGGCCGGCCTGATGGCCGCCGAAGCCGCCCTCGCCGCCGGTGTCGGCGTCGATCTCTACGAATCCCGCGGCTCGGTCGGGCGCAAGTTCCTGATCGCCGGCCGCGGCGGGCTCAACCTCACCCATTCCGAGGCACTGCCGGCGTTCGCCGCGCGTTACGGCGCGCGCGCCGAGGCCGTCGCCGGCTGGCTGCGCGACTTCGACAACGAGGCGCTTCGCGCCTGGGCCGTGGCGCTTGGCGTGGACACCTTCATCGGCAGCTCCGGCCGCGTCTTTCCCACGGACATGAAGGCGGCACCGCTGCTGCGCGCCTGGTTGCATCGCCTGCGCGGCGCCGGCCTGCGCATCCACGTGCGCCATCGCTGCCTGGGATGGAGCGCCGACGGTGCGCTGCGCTTCGAAACGCCGGAAGGCGAACGCCGGGTCGGTGCCGAGGCGACGGTGCTCGCGCTGGGCGGCGCGTCCTGGCCGCAACTCGGTTCCGACGGCGCGTGGACGGCGTGGCTGGACGCCGGTGCGGACGCGATCGCACCCCTGCGCCCGGCCAACGCCGGCTTCGACGTGGACTGGAGCGAGATCTTCTCGACGCGCTTCGCCGGCGCACCGGTCAAGCGCGCGCGACTGCGCGTGGTGGATGCCGCCGGCGCGGGCGATTGGCGCGACGGCGAGTTCGTGGTCAGCGCCACGGGCATCGAGGGCGGCCTCGTGTACGCCCTGGCGCCGCGCGTGCGAGATGCCCTCGAAGCCGGACAGGAGGCCCGCTTCGAACTGGACCTCGCGCCAACCCGCAGCGAATCCGCGATCGCGGCGCTGCTCGCGGCGCCGCGGGCGGGGCGATCGCTCAGCGACGTGCTGCGGCGGCGTCTCGGTTTCGATCCGCTCCGCATCGGCCTGGTCCACGAATGCGTGCCGTCGGAGGCGCGGGCCGATGCCGCCCGGCTGGCGATGGCGATCAAGGCGCTACCCTTGCGGCCGCGCCGCCCGCGGCCGATCGCCGAGGCGATCAGCAGCGCCGGCGGCGTACGCCTGGAGGCGCTCGACGAGGGCCTGATGCTGGCAAGCCGCCCGGGCGTGTTCTGCGCCGGCGAGATGCTCGATTGGGAAGCACCGACCGGCGGCTACCTGCTCGCTGCCAGCTTCGCCAGCGGGCTGCGCGCCGGGCGTGTGGCCGCGCACTGGCTGGCCGTCCACCGAACGGGGCTTTCGCCAAGCGCGGCTTTGTGATGGAATTCACGCCGACCGGGCCCGCCCGGCCGCTGCGCTCCCCCCGGCCGGCAATCTCCACCACGTCGAGGGACCCGCGATGCCGCAGATGGATATCGAACGCCGGAAGACGCTCCGTGAACTGTCCAGCGTCCTCAAGCGCGAACTCAACGACGCCCAGCTCTCGACCCTGCACGGCCTCGAGCAGTTCGGCTGGGAGCTCAAGTTCGTCCGTCGCAAGCCCTTCCAGCCGCCGGTCGCGGTGGTGTTCGACGGCGACCGCCGGAACTTCGCCGTGCTCGAACTCGATGGCAGCCTCAACGAGAATCCCGGCTTCGACATCCGCCAGGGCTGAGGCATGAGCGACGCGCCGGCAGACCCGCCTGCCCTGCCCGCGCTCGACGCCGTCGAAGCCCGGATCCTCGGCGCGCTGGTCGAAAAGCAGGCCACCACGCCGGAGGCCTACCCGCTGACCGCCAACGCGGTGCAGCTGGCCTGCAACCAGAAGAACAACCGCGACCCGGTGCTGGAACTCGAGGCCGGCGAGATCGGCCACGCCTTGCGCGCGATGGAGCAGCGCGGCCTGGTGCGCTCCGTGCACGGCGCCCGCGCCCAGCGCTACGAGCATCGCTTCGCGCAGGCCTACTCGGTGACGCTCAAGCAGCAGGCCTTGCTGTCGGTGCTGATGCTGCGTGGGCCGCAGACCGCCGCCGAACTGCTCGCCCGCTGCGAGCGCCTGCAGGCCTTCGAAGGAGTGGACGAGGTGCGCGAGACCCTGGACCGCCTGCAGCAACGTGGTCTGGCCCTGCGACTGGCGCGTGGCGCCGGGCAGCGCGAGGATCGCTACCTTCACCTGCTGTGCGGGCCGGTGGACGAGGCCGCGCTGCCGCCGCCGGCGCCCCCGCGGCGCGCCGAAGCAGAAGGCACGATCGAGGCGCGCCTGCGCGAACTCGAAGAGCGGGTGGCGAAACTCGAAGCCGCGCTGGGTGGTACCGGCCAGGCCGCCGACTAGCGCGAGAGCGGCGCGGCCAGCTGTTGCAGGAAGTGCGGGAACACCCGCGGCTCGATGACGAGGGTGAACGCCACGCCGAAGGCCGCGCCCCAGAGGTGGGCGCTATGGTTGGTGCGGTCGCCGCCGCGGCGTTCGGACCAGACGCTGTACCAGACGTAGAGGCCGGCGAACACGATGGCCGGCACCGGCACGATGAAGAAGATGCCGAGCATTCCCCAAGGCTCGAAGAGGATCGAGGCGAACAGCACCGCCGACACCGCGCCCGAGGCCCCGAGGCTGTAATAGCGCGCGTCGTCGCGGTGCTTGTGGTAACTCGGAAGGATCGAGGCCACCAGCGCGGCCACGTAGAAGATCGCGAACCCGGCCACGCCCAGCTTGTCGGCGTAGAAGCCTTCCATCACCCGCCCGAAGAAATACAGGGTGAGCATGTTGAACAGCAGGTGCATGAAGTCGGCATGGATGAGCCCGTAGCTCACCAGCCGGTACCACTCCTTCTTGCGGTTCACCGCCGGCGGCCAGAGGATCAGCTTGTCCAGCAGCCTCGTGTTGTTCATCGCCGCGAAGCTCACCGCGCAGGTGATCGCGACCAGGATCAGGGTGATGGTCATGGCGGCGAGTCTAGCGCGCCCCGCGCCGGCGCGGTCACAGGCGCCGCCAACAGCTCGCCGAGGTCCGCGTCCTTCTCGATCCACATGCCGTTGATCCAGCGCTGCACGCTCGCGCGCGCCTGCGGGTCGGCCTCGTAGTCGATGTCCTGCAGCGGCGCGGGGATCGGCCGCTCGCGGATGCGCAGGCGCACGTCCGGGATGCGGCCGGCCACGAGGTCGAGCAGCGTCGGCACGCCCGCGGGATAGGCAATCGCCACGTCCACGACCGAATGCAATGCGCCGTCCATGGCCTCCAGCGTGAAGCCCACGCCGCCGGCCTTGGGCTTGAGCAGGTGCCGGTAGGGCGAAGCCTGGCGCGCGTGCTTGGCCGGCGTGAAACGGGTGCCCTCGACGAAGTTCATGATCGCCACCGGCAGGCCCTTGAACTTCCCGCAGGCGCGCCGCGTGGCCTCCATGTCCCGGCGCGCGAGCTCGGGGCGCCTGGCCAGCTCCCGGCGCGAGGCGCGGCGCATGAAGGGAAAGTCCAGCGCCCACCACGCCAGGCCCAGCAAGGGCACCCAGATCAGCTGGCGCTTGAGGAAGAAGCGCATGAGGGGCATGCGCCGGTTGAGCGCGGTCTGCAGCACGATGATGTCCACCCAGCTCTGGTGGTTGGCCAGCACCAGGTAATGGCCGTCGGCGCGCAGCCCCTCGCCGCCCTCGACGTGCAGGCGCGTCGGCGTGAAGCCGCGCACCAGCGCCGCGTTGACGCCGATCCAGCTCTCGGCCATCCGCACCAGCACGCGGCCGCAGGCGCGACCGGCGGCGCCGGGCAGCAGCCGGCGCAGCAAGGCCACCGCCAGCAAGGGCAGCACGTGCAGGACCGTGCTGGCGGCGATCAGCAGCCAGACGAGCGGAACACGCAGGATGGCGGGCAGGCGCGCGAACATGGCGCGCATTGTCGCAAATTTACTTGCACGCGCCGGGTCGGGCATCATCCGCCGACCCCTTCGCCGGACCCACGCCATGCTGCGCGCGCTTTGCCTGTCCCTGCTCCTGCCCGCCACCCTGGCCGCGGCCGCGCCGCCGCGCCCCGACCTGCGCACGCAATCCGAGCGCTCGGGCTTCCGCCAGACCGGGCGTTACGACGAAGTCGAGCGCCTATGCCCCGCGTTCCAGGCCGCCTACCCGCAGGCCGTGCGCTGCTTCGAATTCGGCCGCAGCCCGCAGGGCCGGCCGATGCTGGCCATGGCCGTCTCGCGCAGCGGCGCCTTGACGCCGGAGGCGGCGCGGGCGAAGGACCTGCCCGTGCTGCTCGTGCAGGGCGGCATCCACGCCGGCGAGATCGACGGCAAGGACGCGGGCTTCCTTGCCATCCGCCAGGCGCTGGAGGGCAAGGCCGCGCGCGGCGCGCTCGACCGCCAGGTGCTGCTGTTCGTGCCGGTGTTCAACCTCGACGGTCACGAACGCTTCGGCGCCTGGAACCGCCCCAACCAGCGCGGCCCGGAACAGATGGGCTGGCGCACCACCGCGCAGAACCTCAACCTCAACCGCGACTACCTGAAGGCCGACGCGCCGGAGATGCAGGCGATGCTGGCCCTGGTGGAGGCCTGGGATCCGCTGGCCTACGTGGACCTGCACGTCACCGACGGCGCCAAGTTCGAGCACGACGTCGCCATACAGGTCGAGCCGCTGTATGCCGGCGACGAGGCCTTGCGCCCCGCGGGCAAGGCGCTGCGCGACGGCGTGATCGCGCGGCTCGCGAAGCAGGGCTCGCTGCCCCTGCCCTTCTACCCGTCATTCCGCAGGACCGACGACCCGATGTCGGGCTTCGAGGACGGCGTGTCGCCGCCACGTTTCTCCACCGGTTACTTCCTGCTGCGCAACCGCTTCGCCATGCTGGTGGAAACGCATTCGTGGAAGGATTACCCGACCCGCGTGCGCATCACCCGCAACACCGTGGTCGCGCTGATGGAGCTGATCTCACAGCATGGGCGCGAGTGGCAGGGGCTGGCGCGGGCCGCCGATGCCCGTGCGGCGGCGCTCGGCGGCCGGCCGGTGGCACTGGATTACAAGGCCTCCGACGTCGAGCGCATGATCGATTTCCGCGGCTACGCCTACACTCGCACGCCGTCCGACATTTCCGGCGCGCTGATGACGCGCTACGACGAGAGCAAGCCGCAGGTCTGGCACGTGCCCCTGCGCGACGACGTGCAGCCTGCGTTGGTGGTCGACGCGCCGGCTGCCGGCTACGTGGTGCCGGCCGAGCATGCCGCCTGGGTGGGCGCGAAGCTGCGCCAGCATGGCATCGCCTACCGCGTGTTGTCGCGTTCCCTGCCCGGCCAGGCGGTGGAGGCCTTTCGCGCGGACAAGACCACGCTGTCGCCGGCCTCGGTGGAGGGGCACCAGCGGATCACGCTGGCCGGGCGCTGGGCGCCGGAGATGCGAGACCTTGGCGCGGGCGCGCTGTTCGTACCCGTGGCGCAGCCGCGCTTGCGCCTGCTGATGGCCCTGTTGGAACCGCAGGCGCCCGATTCGTTGGCGGCCTGGGGTGAATTCAACAACGCCTTCGAGCAGAAGGAATACATGGAGGACTACGTCGCCGAGGACGTGGCCCGCGAGTACCTTGCCAAGGATCCGGCCCTGGCCGCGGAGTTCGCGCGCAAGCTGCGCGAGGAGCCCGAGTTCGCCGCCAGCCCCTCGGCGCGCCTGCAGTTCTTCGCGCGCCGCCACCCGTCGTGGGACCAGCGCTACAACCTCTACCCCGTCGTGCGGATCGCCGCCGACCCCGGCAACTGATACCCGCCGCCAGGCCGCCTCGCGGCGGCCCGGCCGCGGTGCTCACACGTCGGTCGAGACTTCCTTGACCACCGACTGGGTGGTCGAGGCATTGGCGCTGCGCACCACGTCGGCCAGCGACACGATGCCCACCACGCCGCCGCGGTCGTCTATCACCGGCACCCGGCGTATCTTGGCCGACTCCATCACCTCGCAGCAGTCCTCCAGGCTGGTGTCGGCGGTCACCGCGATGGCGGGCGTGGTCATGCAGTCGGAGGCTTTCGCGTCGGCGCTGTTGCGCCCCTGCGCCACCACCCGCGTGGCGATGTCGCGGTCGGTGATCACACCGGCGAGCTTGCGCGTCATCATGTCCTCGACCACGGGGATCTCGCCGCAGTCGTTCTCGACCATCAGCCGGGCGACTTCGGTCAGCGAGGAGTTGGGTGTGCAGCAGGCGGGGTTTTCGGTCATCACGGTGGCGACGGACATGGCGGCTCCTCCATCCCTGGGAATCAGGTGGCTCGAGTCGCCAGCTTCCCGATCGCCCCGGCGAGGCTCCGTGCGACGGCGCACATAGTCGAGCCGCGCGGTTGCCCCCGCTTCAGGCGGGTTCGTCCACCACCGTGCGATTGCGGCCGGTGTTCTTGGCCTGGTACAGGGCCGCATCGGCGCGCGCGAGCCAGGCCTGCCAGTCCTCCTGCGGGCGCAACGCGGCCGCGCCGATGGACACGGTCACCGCGGCGCCGCGACACTGCAGCTCCTGCTGCACCCGGCTGCGCAACTGCTGGTCGATCGTGCGCAGGGCCTGCACGTCGGCCGACGGCATCAGCAGCACGAACTCCTCGCCGCCGAAGCGGAAGCAGCGGTCGCCCTGGCGGGTGCAGCGCCGCAACAATTCGGCGAAGGCCACCAGCACCTCGTCGCCCGCCTCGTGGCCATGCTCGTCGTTGATGCGCTTGAAGTGGTCGAGGTCGAGCATCGCCAGGCCGAAGGGGACGCGGGCGCGGCGGTGTTCCTCCACCGCGATGCTCAGTTCGCGCTCCATCGCGCGCCGGTTCTGCACGCCGGTCAATGAGTCGAGCGTGGCCAGCGTTTCCAGGGTGATGCGCTGGCGCTCGGTGCGCGAGGCGAAGACGAAGGCCACCAGCCCGGACACCGTCGCCGTCACCAGGAACATCGCCAGCTGGGAAGTCGAGTCGTAGGCCTTGCCCTGCACCACCAGGAATGCGAAGGCCACCGCGGTGACGCCGACCGCCTTGCCGCGGTCGAGCAGCAGGAAATTGCCCAGCAGCGCCGGGTACATCCAGAACAACCCCGGCGGACCGAGCACCGTGGCGCTGGCCAGGCAGCCCACGGTGTTGATGATCGCCAGCACCAGCGCCGCGCGGTCGCGCCGGCCGCCGCGCCACACGTGGGCCACCGCCAGGCAAATGAGCGCGACGATGGTCAGGTCGAGCGTTCCCGCCAGCAAGTTGCCGGTGGCGAAGCGGTAGATCGCGAAGGGGCCGATGCCCAGCAGCGCGCAGGCGCCGTAGGAACTGATGATGGCCAGCTGGTCGTCGGTGCGCAGGCGTTGCCAGGCCCGCCGCAAGGCGTCCTTCATGCCCCCGCTCCCCGGCGCCGTGGCGCCGCCCGCACCCACCCGACCATGCCGCGCCCCTCCGCCCGACGGCCCGAGTGTACCCAAGCCGCGGATGTGAAAAAGCCGACGGGATCACTCCCGTCGGCTGTCTTCACGGCGCTGAACGGCGCGCCGGCCCGGCCCCGCGGCTCAGGGGAAGCTGGACTTCGCGGCGCAGGCCTGGATCACTGCCTTCTGCTTGTTGTTGATCACGCCCTGGCGCTTGAGGTCGTTGGTGTACTGGGTCGTGCAGGCCGTGTACTCCTCGTGGGTCGTCGTCGTCGCGGCGCAGGCATCCAGCTTGTCCTGGATGGTGCAACCGTTGGCGAAGAAGGTGTTGTCCACGTCGGTCGCGCAACCCTGGATCTCCACCGTGCCGCCGATGGTGGAATTCGGGCAGGCGTCGGTGCCGTCCGGCAGGTTGTCCACGTCGGCGTCAGGGAACCAGCCGATGTCGCGCATCTGGGCCAGGGTCAGGTCTTCCGGCGACTTCACGCTATGCGTCAGGTCGCCGTTGATCGCCGGCTCCATCAGCTGGTTGCGGAAGGTGACCGGATCCCAGTGCGAAACCGACGAGCCGCTCACCACCGGATCGGGCGTGTTGAGCATGACGCGGTTGCTCGAATCCGCACCGGCCAGCACCGTCATGTCCACGCCCAGCGTGCCGGACACGCCGGCGCCGAGGTTGGCCTTGATGGTGTTGCCCGCGGCCAGGGTGACGCGCACCGACGGGATGGTGATCGACGGGTCGGCGCCACCCAGTCCCGCAGGCGGGCTGCCGGCGGCATTGTCGGCGACGACCACGGCGATGGCGCCGGCGTCCTGCGCGTTCTTGACCTTCACCACGAAACCGCAGGTGCCACGATCGAGCACGGCGATCTTGCCGGCGACGTTGCTGGTGATCGCCGAGCAGCCGTCGGTCGTGCTGGGGCCGGCGGCGTCCGCCGCATCGACCGCCAGCGCCAGCGTGCCACTCACGCCCGGCGAGGAAAGCGCCGGACCAAAGGCCGCGGTGCCGACCGGGTAGCTGCCGGCGATGCCCGAAGGCGCGGTGATATTGAGCAGCGGCATGCCGTAGCTCAGCACCCCCGGGGCCTGCGCGGTGACGGTGGCGCCGGTCCACACCACGTTGCGACCGTTCTTCATCGAGGTCGCGCGCTCGGCATTGGTCATGTCGAACCAATCCTTGCTGGTGGTGTTGTCGCGGATGAACAGGTCGTACACGCCGGGCTGGCCGAAGATGTAGGCGCCACTCGGACGGCTGACGAAGCTGGAGAAGCCCAGGCCGTGCCCGAACTCGTGCAGCAGCACGGCGATCAGGTCGATGTTGCTGCCGTGGTTGTTGTCCAGGCCGTAATACCAGTCCGAACCCGTCAGGCAACCGGCGACGGTGCCGATGCTGGAGTTGAACTGCGCGTTGAGGTCCGCGCCGTCGTATGGATCGGTCGCGTCACCCGGCGCCTGCAGGTCCTCGCGCGCGTACTTGTTGGCAAGCGCCTCGTGGTACCAGGTTTCCGGCAAGGGCGCGGCGGTGAAGTTCTTCCACACGTAGATCGCGCCCGCGCTGCCGAGCGTCGCGGAGGTCGAGGTGCAGGTCAGCGGGTTGAAGGCGGCGCGGATCCGGATCGGCACCGGGCTGTCCAGGGTCTCGCCCCAGATGTCGGCGGCGCGCTGGAACGCGATCAGGCGCTGCTGGCCGACGGTGGTGCCGGGGTTGCCGCCGATCGGCGCGCGCGGGGTCGGGTCGTTGAAGCCCTCGTTGGGGCCGTCGACGTTGACGATGATGATGTCGGCATTGGCCTGGGCGACGGTGGGCACAGCGGCCGCGAGGCCGAGGCCGGCCATGGCCAGCAGGGCATGGTGCAGGGCGGAGGCGCGCATCACTTCTCCTCCATCTTCGGCAGCTGGGTGGGGTCGACCTGCGAGGCATCGCCGGCCACGTAGTGGTACTGCAGGCTGCCGTCGGCAGCGCGGGTGACCACGACCGATTCCATCGTGCGGCCTTCCAGGTCGATGGCGCGGACGGCGCCATTGGCGCGCTTTTCAACCTTCACGCCCTTGCCCTTGCCGCGCTTCGCGGCCGCGGCGGACTGCCGTGCTTCCTCGGCGCGTTCGGCTGGCGTGGCCTGGCGCAACTTGCCCGTGGCGGGATCGATGTAGGCGCGAACGCCGTTGTCGGCGGACACCGCGTCAGCCGGGGCCGGTTGGGTGGCAGTGGTGCTGGTTTCGGTGGCCTGTGCGGCGGACGCGGTGAGCAGCGCCATGCCGATCAGCCAGTGCAGGCTGGTGGTCTTGGACTTCATCTCTCGTGGATTCCCCGAAGTCGGCACGGACGGTCCGCGCCTGTCACGGCCCGCCGGGCCGCCCGGGCCGCGCATCGCAGGAGCGAGTCCCAAGGACGGGCGGCACCGGATTATTGCCACGACGTGACGCCGGGCACAAGGCGTTCGTGATGCACCTCACGTGAGAGAATTGTGAACGCGCAAAATGCGTCCCGCCATGTTGCAAGGCAGCAAAGTCAGCCGCCGAACTGGCTGAACTCGTAGTCGAGGCGGGGGCCGCCCGCCGCCAGCGCATCGCCCTGCACGAAGCCGATGTCGAGGTCGTACAAGCGCGACACCGTGCCGATGTCGCCCACGCCGTCCGCCACCAGCGCCCGTCCGCTACCCAGCCAGGGCGCGAGGGCTTCGCGGAATCGCGCGGGCGGCAGGCTGTCGATGGCGGCCAAGGGCAGGCGCAGCAGGCTGGCTGGGAATCGCAGCAACTGCGGCAAGCGCGCCAGGTCCGGCGTTTCGTCCGACAGCGCGATCACAATGCCGTGGTCCTCCAGCCGCTGCACCACCCGCACCAGCTCCGGGCGCCCGAGCGCCATCTGCGCCTCGAACTCCACGATCAGTCCATCGGAATGGAATTTCCGGCGGCGCAGTTCCGCGTCCAGCCACACCATCTGCGATTCGCCCAGCGTTGCCAGGTCCAGGGGCACCAGCACCTGGGTGGCGCGTCCCAGCGTGCGCTCCTGCTCGATCGCCTCGAAGGCGCTGAACAGGCTCATGCGATCGATCATCGGCAGCGCGCCGGCGTCGCGCGCCAGCCCGAGGTATTCGTTGCGGCGCACGCCCGCCAGCGGCGCGCGGTAGTCGCGCAGCCGGGCGTCGAGCCGGTACAGGCCGGGCTGGCCCTTCAGCGGCAGCACCGGCTGGAACTCGATCAGCACGTTGTCGCCGGCCACGGCTTCCTTCACCCACTCGCGGATGATCAGCACGCGCTCCGGCGACAGGTTGCCGTGGTCGCGGCTGAGCACGCCGTCGAAGCGATTGCCGCCGAGGCGGTGCGCGATCGCCTGCGCGGCATGCGCGGAGGCGAACCAGCGATCCGGGTCCGCGTCGGCGCCTTGCGGCGCCAATGCGATTCCCACCGAGGCGGTGAGTCGCTGCGGCTTGCCGCCTACCTCGAAGGCTTCGGCGGCGATGCACGCGCACAGGTCCCGCGCCAGCGACTCGATCGCGTCGCGGTCCTCGCGCCGCGCGAGGATGCCGAAGCCGAATTGCATCCACAGCGAATGCGCGTCGCCGGCCGCCAATGCCGCGCCGAAGCGCGCGGCGATCGCCTGCTCGAGCGCGAAGGCCGCGCCCTGCCCCATGCCCTCCGCCAGCGCCTTCGCCTGGTCGATGCGCAGCGCCATCAACACCTGCCAGGGCGCCGGACCGGCGCGCAGCACCGCCGCCAGTTCGGCCAGGAACTCGCCGCGCCGCAAGGCGCCGCTGCGCGGCGTCGCCACATCGCCGGGGCCGGCGCCGATGCGGAAGTCGCGGGCGCGCGCGATGCGGGCGCTCAGCACGGCCGCGACCAGCCCGTCGTCGCGCGGCGTCGCGAGCGCGTCATCGGCGCCCGCGGCCACGCAGGCGCATCGGGCATCGGGACTGGCCTCGGCATCGGTCAGCAGCACCAGCACCGGCAGCGCGGCCAGGCCGTCGCGGCGGCGCAAGCCCGACAGCCAGTCCTGCGGCGCCGAGGCGTCCAGTAGCATGGCCTGCGGAAGCTGCGACGCGATCTGCGCCAGGGCCTCCGCCTCGGTCTCGCAGCAACGCAGCGCGATGCCCTCGGGGCCGAGCATGCCGCGCCAGTAGTCGCGCGCCGCCTCGCCCCGGCAGACCAGCACCACGTCGAGCGCGCCGACCCGTGGCCCGGCGCTGTCATCGCCGGCTTGGCTCACGCGCGCGTTCCGTTGGCGATGCAGTCTGGGTTCATGCGGCGGATCGGGGGGCGGTCCGGTCGAGTCTAGCCGGCAGCCAACGGTCAAACCACCCGGTTGGGTCGCAGTTCATTGCCGCCGCCCAAGACTCGGGGCATGGCTGCCGGCACGCCAACCCGGGCAAAGACGGTCAGGCGGGCGGAGATCGCCCTCGCCATGGTGCTGGGCTGCGTGTTGCTGGCGCTGTTCTGGGACTGGAACTGGTTGCGCGGGCCGATCGAGCGCCGCGTCAGCGCGGCCACCGGGCGCAGCTTCGACATCGTCGGCGACCTCGACGTGGACCTCGGCCTGCACCCTCGCATCGACGTCGGCCGCATGGTGCTGGGCAACCTGCCCGGCGCGAGGGAGCCGCGGATGGCGAGCGTCGACCACCTGGCCCTGCGCGTGGACCTGCTGCGCTGGCTGCGTGGCAAGCTCGTTCTTTCCGATGTCCGCGTCTCCCATCCCGACCTCCTGCTGGAGAAGGACGCGAAGGGCCGTGCCAACTGGGTATTCCCGCGCGGCGAAGCCGAGTGGCCGACGATCCGCCAGCTGGCGGTGGACGACGGCCGCGTGCGTTACCGCAATCCCGCGCGAAGCACCGACCTGGACTTCGACGTGCACAGCGGCGCGCCCGGAAAAGATGCGCGGATCGCACCCCTGCTGCTCGCGGGCAAGGGTCGCTATGCTGGCGAACCGGTGACGGTCGAAGGCAAGGTCGAATCGCCGCTCGTGCTCAAGGACAAGGGCAAGCCTTACCACATCGACCTGCGCGCCCGCGCCGGCGCTACCCGCGCGCATGCGCGCGGCGCCCTGGTGGGTCCGGTGGCAATGCAGGACTTCGACCTGCATTTCTCGCTCGCGGGTCCCAACCTGGCGCTGCTGCATCCGCTGACCGGCGTGGTCACGCCGGACACGCCGCCGTATTCGCTCGACGGCCAGCTAAGCCGCAGCGGGCGCGTGTGGCGTTATCGCGACTTCAAGGGCCGCGTCGGCGACAGCGACCTCGCAGGCACCGCGACCGTGGACGTGTCGGGCAAGAAGCCGTTCCTGAAGGCCGACCTGGTGTCGCAACGGCTCGACTTCGACGACCTCGCCGGGTTCGTCGGCGCGCCGCCGCAGACCAGCAAGGGCGAGAGTGCTTCCGCGGAGCAGGAGGCGGAGGCCGCGAAGTTGCGCGCATCGGACCGGCTCCTGCCGCGGCGCGAGTACCAACTCGACAAGCTGCGGGCGATGGACGCCGACGTGCGCTTGCGCGCGCGCCGCATCAACGCGCCCTCGCTGCCGCTCGACGACATGGACGGCCATCTGTTCCTCGAGGACGGCGTGGTGCGGCTGGACCCCCTCGAGTTCGGCGTGGCCGGCGGCACCGTGCGCAGCGTGGTGCGACTGGACGGCCGCAAGTCGCCGATGGACGGCGACGCGAGGATCCAGGCCCGCGGGATGGAACTGCCGCGGCTGTTCCCACGCGCTGAACTCACCAGGGGCAGCGTCGGCCGCATCGGCGGGAGGGTGGACCTGAAGGGCCGCGGCAATTCGGTGGCGGCCCTGCTCGGCAGCGCCGACGGCGAGGTCGGCCTGATCATGGGCAGCGGCCGGATCAGCAACCTGCTGCTGGAGTACGCGGGCATCGATATCGCCGAATCGCTCAAGTTCCTGCTCACCGAGGACCGGAACGTGCCGATCCGCTGCGCCTTCGCCGACTTCGGCGTTACCCGGGGCATGATGCAGTCGCGGCGCCTGGCCTTCGACACGACCGACACCGTCATCTACGGCGAGGGCAAGGTCAGCCTGCGCGACGAGACCCTGGACATGACGCTCAAGCCGCAGCCCAAGGACCGCAGCATCCTGTCCCTGCGCGCGCCGCTGCTGGTGGGCGGCACCTTCAAGGATCCGAGCTTCCGGCCCGACTTGAAGCGCGTCACCTTGCGCGGGCTCGCCGCCGCCGTGCTGGGTGGCCTGGCACCGCCGGCCGCCTTGCTCGCGGTGTACGAACCCGGCCCCGGCAAGGACGTGGCCTGCCGGGCGGCGCCGTAGCCGCGCGCATGCAGCCACCGGTCGAACTGCGGCCGGAGGGTTTGTATTGCCCCGCCGGCGATTTCTTCATCGACCCGTCGCAACCGGTGCCGGTGGCGTTGCTCACGCACGCCCATGGCGACCACGCACGCCCGGGTAGCGAGCGCTACCACGCCGCGGATGCGGGACTCGGGCTGCTGCGGTGGCGCTTGCCGGACGCGGCGGTCTACGCGCATGGCCATGGCGAGGAGTTCACGCTCGGGCGAGCGCGGCTGTCCTTCCATCCGGCCGGCCACATCCTTGGCTCCGCGCAGGTGAGCATCGAAGCGAACGGACGCCGATGGGTCGTGTCCGGCGATTACAAGCGCCAGGCCGATCCCACCTGCGCGCCCTTCGAGCCGCTGCCCTGCGACGGCTTCCTCACCGAGGCGACCTTCGCCCTGCCCATCTACCGCTGGCCCGACACCGCCGACGTCATCGACGCACTGGTCGCGTGGTGGCGCGCCTGCGCCGGACGCGGCGAAACGGCGCTGCTGTACTGCTATGCCCTGGGCAAGGCGCAGCGCGTGCTGGCGGAACTGGCGCGACGCCCGCCGGATGACCTGCCCGAGCCCATGGCCTGGTTGCATGGCGCCATGCTCGAACCCACGCGTCTCTATCGCGAGGCCTGTGTCGCGCTGCTGCCGACTGCGCCGGTGATGGACGCGGCCAGGCGCGGCGACTTCGCCGGGCGGCTCGTGCTGGCGCCGCCGTCGGCGCAGGGGTCGCCCTGGCTGCGCCGGCTCGGCCCGCTGTCGCCGGCGCATGCGTCGGGCTGGATGCGCCTGCGCGGCAATCGCCGGCGCCGCGGCGTGGATCGCGGCTTCGTGCTGTCCGACCACGCCGACTGGCCGGCGCTGCTCGACACCATCGCCGCCACCGGCGCGCGCGAGGTGCTGGCCACGCACGGCGACGCGCATGCGCTGGTACGGGTGCTGCGCGAGTCCGGCCTGAACGCCCGCGAACTGCAGGCCGGCTACGGCGGCGACGAGTCGTGAAGCGCTTCGCCGCCCTCTACCGCGACCTCGATGCGAGCACCTCCACCCTGCGCAAGCGCGAGGCCATGCTCGCCTATTTCCGCGACGCGCCGCCGGCCGACGCCGCCTGGGCCCTGCGCATCCTCTCCGGCGGCAAGGTCGCGCGTATCGCCAACGGCCGGGAGATCCGCGACTGGGTCGCGGACGCCAGCGGGCTGGCGGAGTGGCTGGTGGACGAATGCATCGCGCAGGTTGGGGATCTTGGCGAGGCAGCGACGCTGCTGGTGGACGAACCTGCCTCGCAGCGCGCGGAGCGCACGCTCTCGCGCTGGATCGAGGATCGCCTGCTGCCCGTCGCCGGCGCCGAGCCCGCGCGCCGCCACGACGTCGTGCTGCAAGCCTGGCGCGAACTGCCGGCAGACGAACGCCTGGTGTTCAACAAGCTGATCACCGGCTCGCTGCGGGTCGGGGTGTCGCAGCGCGCGGTGCAGCAGGCGCTGGCGGAGCTCGCCGGCCTCGACATCGGGCTGATCGCACAACGCATGATGGGACCGTGGACGCCGGACGAGGGTGCGCTGTCGCGCCTGCTCGCGCCCGCCGATACGGCGACCGAGCCGGCCCAGCCCTACCCCTTCTTCCTCGCTTCGCCGCTGGAACAGGCGCCCGAGGCTTTGGGCGAGATCGACGACTGGCTACTGGAATGGAAATGGGACGGCATCCGCCTGCAGGTGCTCAAGCGCGGCGGCGCGCCGGCACTGTGGTCGCGCGGCGAGGAGCGCCTCGATGGTCGCTTCCCCGAGATCGAGCGCGCGGCGGCGCGCCTGCCGGACGGCTGCGTGCTCGACGGCGAACTGCTGGCCTGGTCCGACGACGCGGGACTCTTGCCGTTTTCGGCATTGCAGCGTCGCATCGGGCGGCTCAAGCCCGGTCCGAAACTGCTGGCCGAGGTGCCCATGCGCGTGCAGGTCTACGACCTGCTGGAGATCGAGGGCCGTGACCTGCGTGGCGAACCCTTGCGGGCGCGACGCGAGCGCCTGCAGGCGCTGCTCGCGGCCACCGCGGATCGGCGACTGCAACTCTCGCCTCGCGTGCAGGCGCGCGACTGGGCGCACGCGGGCGCGCTGCGCGAGGGCTCGCGCGTTTCGGGCGTGGAGGGGCTGATGCTCAAGCGCCTCGCCTCGCCCTACCAGATCGGGCGTCGCCGAGGAGACTGGTGGAAGTGGAAAACCGACCCGCTCACCCTCGATGCCGTGCTGGTATACGCGCAGGTGGGCAGCGGGCGGCGCAGCACCCTGTTCACCGACTACACCTTCGCGGTCTGGGACGGCGAGGCGCTGGTGCCGGTGGCCAAGGCCTATTCGGGCCTGACCGACGCCGAGATCGCCCGCCTCGACCGCTGGATCCGCGCCAATACGCTCGAACGCTTCGGCCCGGTGCGCTCGGTGCAGCCGCTGCAGGTGTTCGAACTGGGGTTCGAGGGCGTCAATGCCAGCACCCGCCACAAGTCCGGCGTGGCCGTGCGCTTCCCGCGGATCCTGCGCTGGCGCGAGGACAAGCCGGCGGCGGAGGCCGACCG
>CBININ010000002.1:0-24080 GCA_966250755.1 uncultured Gammaproteobacteria bacterium
ATCGGCGACGGCGAGCGACAACGTCGGCGTGACCGCGGTGGACTTCATGGTGGATGGCGTGCTGCGGGGCACCGACACCAGCGCACCCTTCTCGCTCACGCTGAGCAGCTCCAAGCTCGGCAGCGGCAGCCACAGCCTGGTGGCGATCGCCTACGACAAGGCGGCCAACGCGGGACAGTCGCAGGCGGCGACCTTCGGGGTGAAGACCAAGCTGATGGCGACGAGCACGCTGCAGGCCAGCACCCTGGCCGTGGCGGAGGAAGATCCCGCACCGCGTCGCGTCGCGCGCAGGCTGCGCGCCAGCGCGCGCTGAGCGCCCCGGGGCGCTAGCCGTCCCGGCGCGCGCGCCAGCGATACCACGCCAGTCCCACCCATTCGTGGAGCGCGTCCTCGGTCTTGCCGAGGGCGCTCAGCCGCGGGATCAACGCCCACGGCAAGCCGACCGGCAAGCGGCGGATGTCCGCGGGCACGGCGCACACCTCGAGCCGCGCATGTTCGAACGCTACCCGCGCCCGCGGCCAGTGGGAGGCGGAAGTGACCAGGCCGACGCGCGTGCCGCGCGGAAACCGCGCCGCCACCGCCTGCGCGCTTTGCCAGGTATCCAGTGACGATGCTTCCACCGAGATCGCGGCGGGGGGTACGCCCGCCCAACGCGCATAGGCCGCCATCAGCGAGGCGATGGCAGGCGCATGCCGCGCGCTCGGTCCACCCGACACCAGCAGGCGCGTCGCCGGCACCCGCCGCCAGGCGCTGATCGCCGCGTCCATGCGCCGCCGGCTCGCGCCGTTGAGCGCACTGAAGTCGGAGGCATCGCGGGGCCGCAGGTCCACGCCGCCGGCGAGCACCACCAGGGTGTCCGGGATCCGGGCGCACGGCGCGCCCAACGCAGCGGCCTCGAGGCGACCCACGAGGCGATTGGCGACCCACGGCGTCATTGCCCCGAGGGCGACCGCCGCCAGCAGCAAGGCGATACCCCGCACGATGCCGGAATGCGGCAACGCGCCCGCCACCCCGGCCAGCGCCCCCGCCAACACCAGCCAGGCCAGCGGCGAAAGCAGCAGGTCCACCGCGCTCACGCCGCCGGGAACAGGTCGGCCAGGCGGGCGGCGTTCTTGCGGATGTTGAACTCGTCCTCGACCTTGAGCCGGCCCGCTTCCGACAGGCGCTCGCCGAGCTCGGGGTCGTGCAGCAGGCGTCGCACCTGCAGCGCGAGCGAATGCGGATTGCGCGCCTCCGCCAGCAACCCGGTGCGGCCGTGCTGCACCAACTCGGGGACGCCGGAGGTGGGACAACTGACCACCGGGCAGCGCGCCGCCATCGCCTCCATCAGCACGTTCGGGATGCCGTCCTGGTCGCCGTCGGCGGCGGTGACGCAAGGCAGCACGAAGCAACTGGCCTGCGACAGCAGGCGGCGGATGTCGGCCTGCGGCATCGGCGACTCCAGCCGCACCCAGTGTTGCAACTCGCGCAACTCGATGCGCTTCTGCAACTCACGTTGCAGCGGCCCGCGCCCGATGATCAGGCACTGGAAGGCGATGCCCTGGTCGCGCAGCAGTGCGCAGGCGTCGATCAGGTCGGGAAAGCCCTTCATCTCCACCATCCGGCCGATGCTCAGGATCAGCGCCGGGGAAACCGGATGCCGTTGCGCCGGGAAGTCGGCCAGGTCCAGCGCGCTGTGGATCACGTGCAGGGGCTTGGGGTCCGGATCGGGGAAGCGCCGGCGGATCAGCGAGCGGTTGTACTCGGTGATGGTCTGGGTGAAGCGCGCCTCGCGCAGCTTGACCGACAGGCCGTGGTCCTCGAGGAACAGGTCGTGCGCGCGCGCCGTGAAGCTGAAGGAGAATCCGGCCAGCCGCGAACAGAACCAGGCCGCGGTCGACGGATAGGTCGCCCAGGGTGCGTGGATGTGGGTGGCGCCCTGTGCGCGCAAGCGCGGGATCAGGTCCGCCGCCAGCGCCATCGAAGTCAGGCTCTTGAGCAGCGACAGGCCCGAGCCGGTGAAACTGCGGCGGAAGTCCTGCATCGCCGACCACACGCGCCCGGGATGTCGCAGCGCCAGCGCGCCGAAGCGCAGCAGGCCGCGCGCCGGCGAGGCGTAGTGCACCCGGCCCTGCGCCACCAGCTGTTTCGCCTCAGGATGCACCAGCGCATCGGTGCAGGGCTTGAGCGAATGGATCTGGATGTCCACGCCGCGCCGCCGCAGTTCCAGGATTTCGCGCAGGATGAAGGTTTCCGACAGCGCCGGGAACATCGACAGGATGTAGGCGATGCGCTGGCCCGGCCGCGCGAGCGCGGCGGGCGTGGCGCGCGGCAAGGCGCGCACGGCGACGGGGAGCCGCACCCGGCGGAGGGCCTGGCGGTGGCGCGCCGCGCGCCCGCGCAGCCAGTGTTTGACGATTCTCTTGTTCATGCCGTCCTTGGCCGAAAGGTGTGCCCTCTTCAACGTCCGCGGCCGCGCAGCGGGGCCAAGGCGCGTTCAGCCGGCGCTCGGCTCCCGCCAATGCACGCCGTTGCGGTCAGGACGCGCCGCCGTGCCCGCGGCGCTACCCGCGCTTGCGCCAACCGCGCAGCGCCGCGCGCAGCGACCCGTCCAGCATCCAAACCGGCAGGGCGTACAGCACGGCAAAAAGGCCCGCCGCGACCGCCAGGCTCAGCCAGGGGTGCGCGAGCCCCGGCTTCGCGTAGCCGATGGCGACCAAGGCCAGCGCGCCGGCGAGCAGGGCGATGGCCAGGGAATGCAGGCGCGGCAAGCGCCGCAGATCGCGCGGGCAGAAAGCGAAGTTGAGCAGTGCCACGCTCGCGTAGCTCGCCACCGCGGCCCACACCGCGCCCATGATGCCCATCCGCGGCACCAGCACGAGGTTGAGCGCGACGTTGAGCGCCACCGAGGCCAGGGTGAGCCAGAACGTCAGCATCGAGCGCTTGTGCAGCAACAGGCCGTAGCCGCTGACGCTGACCAGCGGATAGATCGCGAAGGCGACGCCGACGGCGACGAAGACGATGCCCGAGCCCGCCTTGTCGTGGCCGCTGAGCGCCACCAGCGCCTCCTGGCCCACCCCCAGCAGCAGCACCGCGCCACCAATGCTGGCGTAGGTCATCGGCACCAGGATGCGGTCCTTGAGCGCGACCACCGAGGCCGCGCCCTCGGTCTCGTACTGGCGGTTGGCCACCGGCACGAAGGCCTCGAGCAGGGTGGAGCTCATGAACAGTCGCACGTTGATCGCCAGCGAATAACCGATCGTGTACACGCCCACCGCCGCGAAACTGCCCATCAGGTGCTTGAGCAACACGCGGTCGAGCGAATCCAGCAGCACCCAGGCCAGTTCGTTGGCCACCAGCGGCAGCCCGTAGGACATCGAGGCGCGGATCGCCGGCGCATCCAGCAGCTTCCAGGAGAAGTGCAGGTTGCGCGCCAGCCAGGTGGCGTAGAAGCCCACCACCAGCGCGCCCGCGGCAAGCTTGCCGCCGTACACCGCCAACGCGCTGCGCTCGATCACCACCACGCACAGCAGCACCAGCGCCAGCTCCAGCCAGCGCTTGCAGACCCGGGTGACCATCAGCAGCATCGAGCGTTCGCTCGCCTGCAGCACGATATCCATCAGGCTGCTGATCGCCACCAGCGGCACCAGGAACAACGCGCTCGCCAGCACGGCGTTGGGGCGGAACAGGCCGAACAGCGTGCCCAGCCCGATCGAGGTGGCGACCACCGCCCAGCCCGCCAGCATCCCGAGGATGGGGAAGTACACCATGTTGGTGGCGAAGTGGCGCAGGCCCGCCTCGTCGGCGCCGTGCGGGTACAGGCGCATCACCGAATGCTGGGCGCCGAACTTGAGCACCGCCACCGAAAGGGCGATCCAGGTCTCGTAGTAGCCGAGGATGCCGTATTGCGTGTTGTCCAGCAGCCGCGTCAGGATCGGGAAGGACACGAACCCGGCCAGCAGCACCGCCAGGTTGGCGGTGGAATAGCGCAGGTAGTGCGTGCCGACCGAGGTCGCGCGCGGCGCGGCCGGCGACGCCGGGGGCGCCGCCGTGGCGCTCACGGGCGTGCTCATGCCGGTGCCAGCCAACGCGACAGTGCGCTCATGCGGGCGCCAGCCAGCGCCCGAGGGCATCAGTCAGCGCCGCGCGGTAGCAGCGCAGGTAGAACAGATGGTCGCTACCCGGCCAGAAATGCAGTTCCATCGCGCCGGAGGTCGCCGCCGGCCCGAAGCTGTGCGCCAGTTGCCGCCGGTCGAGGAAACGCCCGCGCGCGCTGCCGGTGAACACCACCAGCAAGCGCCCGCCGCGCGCGATCATCGCCGCCACGTGGGCATGCGCTTCCTCGCGGCTGGGCCAGTCGCGGAAGTCGCCGGCGGCCGGCTGCGCGGCGGTCGCCGGCGGCGGACGCAGCCGACGCTGCAACACCTCCCACCAGCGCTTCGGCGAGCGCGACAGGAATTCGCGCCAGCGCTCGACCCAGAACCAGGGCCCGCGGAAGGCGACCGGGTCGAGCAGCAACAGCCCGGTGACGCGGGCGTCCTGCTCCGACAGGCGCCATGCCACGTCGGAGGCGCTGCAGATGCCGCCCACCGCGAACCGCCGGCAGCCGAAGCGTGCCTGCAGCGCATCCAGCGCGGAAACCAGCACTTCGATCTCGCCGGCATCCGACAACAGCGGCGCTTCGCCCACGCCGGGCAAGTCCAGCCTGAAGACGGCACGCCCCTGCGCGGCCAACTGCCGCGCCAGGTCCACGTAGAGGCGGAACGGCCCGACGCGCGGCATGGTGCCGGCGTTGAGCAACACCAGCACCTCGCCGTCGTCATGCGGCTCGCCGCTGAGCACGCCCGACAGGCGCTCGCCCGGGCCGAAATGCACGATGCGTTCGGCCGTCATGCGGCGCCCGCCATCGCGACGCCGAGTTCGCGCACGGAGCGCTCCAGGGGCGCGGAGAAGAATAGCGAGGCATCCATCAGCACGCCTTCGCCGAAGCCCGGCACCGTCGGCGGCAGCGGCAGCGGCCGCTCGACGCCGGGCGCCGCCACCTGGCCGGAGTACAGCACCTGCCACAGGCGGGTGCCCGCGGGCAGCGCGGACGGCGTCCAACGCGCGCCTTCGAGTTGCGAAAGCATCGCGGACGAGACGGACAGCCCCATCAGGTCGGCATCGTCGCTGCAGTCCATGCCCGGCTCCGGCCGGATGGTGGCGCGCTTGGCGGCATCCTCTGCGCGTCGCTCGCGCAGCCACGCGGCGCCGTCCGCCACCGGATCCCAGGCCACCACCAGTTCGCAGGCGCCGCCGCCCTGCAGCCAGCGCGGCAGCGCCAGCGCGGCGCTGCGGAAAGCGACTACCGCCAACCGCGACCGCCCGCTGCACTCGGACAACGCGCGCGCCGCGCGCCGGATGTCGGCGCCGACCACGTCCAGGTCGGCCTCGGCGCCATCGCCCTCCGAATCACCCGCCCCGGTATGGCTGAAGCGCAGGCAATCCAGTCCCTGTGCGGACAGGCTGCTCGCCAACTCGCAGAGGAAGCGGATGCTGCGGTAGTGCTCGTGCAACAGGGGCGGCAACAACAGCACCGCCGGCGCGTCCGCGGACGCCGCGCGGCCGGCCTGGCCCGGATGCCATGCCGCATAAAGGCGACGGCCCGCGCCTTCGATCCAGAAGGGTTGGAAGGGTCCCACGCTCATCACAGGCAATCCTTGTCCTCGTGCTCCACACCCTCAGTGAAACGTGCGCACGGCAAGGCCCGGGCCAGCTTCGCCGACCGCGCTTCACCCCCGGTTTACCCACGCGGATGGCAAGCGGCCGCGACTCGTGGACAATCACGTTTATCCCGGTGTCGACATGGAAAGTCCACGATGAGCCGTCTGCTGGCCCGCGCCTACCACTGGATGTCCTGGCAATCGGGCCAGGCGCTGCGCAAGATCCGCGCGGTGCGGCAGCCCAGGGTGCTCACCTACCACGCCATCGGGCCGCAGGACACGCCGGCCGAGCAGTTCGCCTGGCAACTGCGCTTCATTCGCGACGAGTTCGAGGTGGTGGACGTGCCGACGCTGGTCGACCGACTCGCCGAGGGCCGTTGCACCGGCCACGAGATCGCGCTGACCTTCGACGACGGTGTGCGCAACCACTACACCCAGGCCTGGCCCCTGCTCGCCGAGCATCGCGTGCCGGCGACCTTCTTCGTCTGCCCGGGGTTGGTGGATTCGGGTCACTGGATCTGGAACATGGAGATGCGGGTGCGCCTGCGGCTGCTCGACGACGCCGGGCGGATGAAACTGGCCCTGTCCATGAAGGCCGTGGGCTCGCAGGTGGAACGCATCATCGCCCGCGCCAAGCAACTGGAACCGGAACCCCGGCAGGCCTTCGAGCACAGCGTGCGCGAGCAAACCCGCGAGTTCGAGCCCGACGCCGCACTGCTCGACCGCTACGCACCGCTGGCCTGGGAGCAGATGCGGGCGATGGATCCGGCGCTGGCCACCTTCGGCAGCCACAGCCTGAGCCATCCGATCCTGACGACGCTGACGCGCCCTGCCCGGCTCGCCGAGATCCTCGAAAGCCGTGGTCGTCTCGAACAGATGCTGGGCCGTCGCGCCGACCTGTTCTGCTACCCCAACGGCAGCCACGACGAGCCGCTGGTGCGGATGGTCGGCGAGCACTACCGCGCCGCTTTCATCACCCAGCCCGGCTTCACCACGCCGGGCCTGCCGCTCAATCGCCTGCCGCGGATTTCCGCGGGCGCGCAGCCGGGTCTGTTCCTGCGCCGGCTGCACCGCCCGGTGGCCTGAGTCCCTAGCTGCTCGCTCGGATATCCGCGGTGGCGCCGCGCGCCGCCGGCCGCGACGCGCCCCCCTCCATCGCCGGCAACTCGCGCGCAAGCGAGCCCACCGTGCCCTTGGCCAGGCGCAGCAGGTTGAGGCGCACGCCGGTGGCCTGCTCGATGCGTCGCATCAGCTGCACTGCCGCCAGCGAGTCGCCTCCCAGCTGGAAGAAGTTGTCGTCACGGCCGACTTCGCCCGCGCCCGACAGGTCGGCGAACAGCGCCGCGAGCCAGCGCTCGCGCGCGTCCTGCAGGTCGCCCGGCGCCGCCGAGGCGAGGCCGGCGGCCTCCGCGTCCAGTTCCATGCCTGCGGGCGCTTCGCTTGCCACCGGCGTGGCCGACGCCGACGCGGGCGAGGCCGCGCCGTCCCGACGCTCGCCTCCGCCGAAGGAGAACAGGCCGGCCAGCTTGCGTGCGAGCCCCAGAGGCGCCGCGACCGGTTGTGCGTGGGACACGGATACCGCGGGACGCTCCGCGCTGGTGCGCATGGCCGCATTGGCGGCGGCCGCCGGCTGCGTTGCGGCCGCGGGGGCGGCGTCGACCCAGTAGCGCTGCCGCTCGAACGGATAGGTGGGCAGCACCAGCTTGCGTCGCCGCTCGCGACGATCGAAGGCCGAGGGGTCGACCGGCACGCCTGCCGCCCACAGGTTGCCCGCCGCCAGCCGCAGGCTGGCGAGTTCATTGCCCTCGGCATCGCCCAGCGAGGAGAGGGCTTGGCTGGCGCTGTTGCCAAGCGCGGGATGTTGGCGCGCCAGGGTGGCGAGCGTGGCACGGGTACCGACCTCGAGCAGCAGCGCCTGGCCTTCGGCGAGCAGTTTGCCCAGCGCGCTGGCGTAGCGCACCGGCTTGCGCAGGTGCTCGGCCCAATAGTCGGGAGACATGGCAGTCTCGGCATCAAGCCAGTCGGCCCGCGCGGTGGACAAGATCGGGATCGAGGGCGGACGGCGCGCGACGCTGGCGACGAGATCGCGGAAGGCCGGGACCACCGCATCCATCATCTGCGAGTGGAAGGCGTGCGAGGTCTGCAGGCGGCGGTGGGCCACGCCCAGCTTGTCGAGATGCTCGGCGAAACGGTCAAGCGCCTCGTGCGGGCCGGACACCACGCAGCTGGCCGGCGCGTTCTCCGCCGCGACCGACAGGTCCGCCGGCAGGCATTCGCTCACCGCGGCCAGCGAGAGCTTGACCGTCATCATCCCGCCCGCGGCCTGCGCCTGCATCAACTGGCCGCGTGCGCAGACGAGCTTGAGCGCGTCCGGCAGCGAGAACACCCCGGCCAGCGCCGCGGCCGCGAATTCGCCGATGCTGTGGCCGACCATGGCCGCCGGCCTCACGCCATGGGCCATCCAGGTCCGCGCGAGCGCGTACTCGACCACGAAGATCGCCGGCTGCATCCACTGCGTCGGCAGCAGCGCCGCCGGGTCGGGGCTGGCCATGCGTTGCTGGAGTTCGGCGGCGGTGTCCGCCGGCAGCGCGTCGAAGCAGGCCTGCAGCGCCGCCGCGAACGCGGGTTCGTCGGCGGCCAGGGCCATGCCCATGCGCGGGTACTGCGATCCCTGCCCCGGGAAGGCGAATACCGGCTGCCGCGACTGCGCCGGCACGCCACGGCGGATGGCCGAGGCCAGGACCGGGCTGCGCAGCTGTTCGACGGCTTCGGCGGCGTCGCTCGCGACGATCGCGATTCGGTGCGCGAAGGCCTTGCGTCCGCTGGCGAGGGTCCAGGCAACGTCGGCGAGGTTCGCGCGCGGATCCTCGCCCGCCACCGATGCCAGCGCCGTCGCGAGGTTTTCCACCGAGGCCGCCAGCGCCGCCGGCGAGCGCGCCGACAACACCAGCAGCTGCGGCTTGCCATCCGCATCGTCCGACGGCGGCCGCGCGGGCGCCTCCTCCAGCACGACATGGGCGTTCGTGCCGCCCACGCCGAAGGAACTCACGCCGGCGCGCCGCGGCGTCTCGCCGGCCTCCCATGCGGTCAGCCGATCGTTGACCACGAAGGGCGAGGACGCGAAATCGATCGACGGATTGGTGCGCGAGAAGTTGATCGTCGGCGGGATGGAGCGGGTCTCGAGCGCCCGCGCGGCCTTGATCAGCCCGGCGCTGCCGGCGGCGGTGATCAGGTGGCCGACGTTGCTCTTGAGCGAGCCGATCCGGCAAAAGCCGGTATCGGGCGTGAAGCGGCGGAAGGCCTTGGTCAGGCCGGCGACCTCGATCGGATCGCCGATCGGCGTGGCCGTGCCATGCGCCTCGACATAGCCGATGCTGCGCGGCGACACGCCCGCATTGGCCTGGGCCATCGCCACCAGCGCCGCCTGCCCTTCCACGCTGGGCGCGGTGAAGCTGGCCTTGCTGCCGCCGTCGTTGTTGACCGCGCCGCCGAGCACCACCGCGTGGATCGGGTTGCCGTCGCGCAGCGCGTCCGACAGGCGCTTGAGCAGCACCACCGCGGCGCCGTCGTTGAACACGGTGCCCTTGGCGTCGGCATCGAAGGTGCGGGTGTGGCCGTCGGGCGAGAACATCGCGCCCTCGAGGTACTCGTAGCCGGTGTTCGGCGGGCAGGCGATCGAGATGCCGCCGGCCAGTGCCATGTCGCAATGGCCCAGGCGCAGGCTGTCCATCGCCTGGCAGACCGCCACCAACCCCGTCGAGCAGGCCGTATACACGCTGATCGCCGGCCCGGTGAGGTTGAGCTTGTGGGCCACGCGGGTGGCGATGTAGTCCTTCTCGTTGCCGATCAGCACATTGAACTCGCCCATCCGCGCGATCTTGTCCGGGTGCGCGCTGACGTGGCGGCGGAAATAGGTCGAGTCCCAGGTGCCGGCGAACACGCCGACCGGCACCGTGGCCGCATCCGGCACCTCCCCCGCGCGCTCCATGCACTCCCAGCACAGTTCCAGGAAGATGCGCTGCTGCGGGTCCATCAGCTCGGCCTCGCGCGGCTGGATGCCGAAGAAGCCGGCGTCGAAGCGGTCGAAGTCCGGCAGCACGCCGCGGGCGCGGACGTAATTGGGATTGCTGCGGTCGGCCTCGGACACCCAGGGATCGAGTTCCTCGTCGCGGAACGTGGTGATGGTGTCCAGGCCTTGGCAGAGGTTGTCCCAGAACGCGTCGACATCCCGCGCCCCGGGAAACCGCCCAGCCATGCCGACGATGGCGATCGGCTCGCGCAGGGTACCAGTGGCGCGACCTGCCAGGTGTTCCGCCGCGGCCGCCACCGAGCGATGCGCGCTCGGCAGGCGATCGGTTTCCAGACTCTCCTGCTCGCCGTCGGCAAGTGCCCTGGCCAGCCGCGCCGGCGTCGGATTGCCGAAGATCAGCGGCGCCGGCAGCGCACGTCCTTCCTGACCCTGCAGCGTGGCCAGCACGCGCATCGCCAGCAGCGAGGTGCCGCCGAGGTCGAAGAAGTTGTCGTCGCGACCGACCGTGGCCACGCCGAGGTGCTGGGCGAAGGCCGCGCAGACGCGCTGCTCGCGGTCGTCGGCGGCCGGCGCATAGGCCACTTCCAGCTGGTCGCGATCGGCACCCGGCGCCGGCAGGGCCTGGCGATCGAGCTTGCCGTTCGCCGTCTGCGGGAAGTCGTCCATCGGCACGACGAAGGCCGGAACCATGTAGGCGGGCAGCGCGTCGGCGACATGCCGGCGAAGCTCCTGCGGCGACACATTCGCGCCGCCGGCGCGGGTGAAGTAACCCACCAGCCGCGGTTCCGCCGCGTCGTCCTGGCGCGCGACCACGACCGCCTCGCGCACGCCGGGGAAACTCTCCATTCGCTGCTCGATCTCGCCCAGTTCGATGCGGTGGCCCTGCACCTTCACCTGGAAATCGTTGCGGCCCAGGAACTCGAGGCGGCCGTCGGCACGGCGCCTTGCGAGGTCGCCGGTGCGATAGAGCCTGGCGCCCGCGCGCGTGGAGAATGGATCCGGGATGAAACGCTCGGCCGTGAGTTCGCCACGGTTGAGGTAGCCGCGCGCCACCTGGATGCCGCCGAGGAACAACTCGCCCACCACGCCCGGCGGCACCGGCTCGCCCTCGCGGTCGAGCACGTGCAGCTGGCAGTTGGCCAGCGGGTCGCTGATGGTGACGAACGCGTCCTCGGGCGTGCAGCGCCAGTGGGTGACATAGATCGCCGCCTCGGTGGGCCCGTACACATTGCGCAGCTCGACCTTCGGCAGCAGCGCGTGGAATCGCTTCTGCAGGGCCAGCGGCAGTGCCTCGCCGCCGCTGACCACCAGGCGCAGGCTACCGCAGCGCGACAGGTCGGCATGGTCGAGGAAAATCTGCAGCATCGAGGGCACGAACTGCACCAGGGTGATGCCCTCCTTCTCGACGATGTCGGTGACGTAGTGCGGGTCGCGATGCCCGCCCGGCCGCGCCATGACCAGGGTGGCGCCTCCCATCAGGGTGATGAAGATTTCCCAGGCCGAGACGTCGAAGGAATAGGAGGTCTTCTGCAGCCACTTGTCGCCCGGCGCGAGCTGGAAATGCAGCTGCGCGGCGCGCAGCGAGTTCACGACGCCGTCGTGCTGGTTCATCACGCCCTTCGGCTTGCCGGTCGAGCCGGAGGTGTAGATGACGTAGGCAAGCTTGCCCGCGTCCAGGCCCAAGGTGGCCGGGTCGGGATCGGCATCCGATTGCGCCGTGAGCTGCGGGTCGGCCTGCGCGCCGTCCAGCACGATCACCGCCGCCGGCGAAGCGCCGAGCCAGGAGCGGACGGTGGCCTCGAGCGCGGCTTGCGTCAGCACCGCCGCCGGTCGGCTGTCCTCCACCATGTAGGCCAGGCGATCGGCCGGATAGGCCGGATCCAGAGGCACGTAGGCGCCGCCGGCCTTGAGGATGCCGAGCATGCCGGTAATCAGCTCGACGCTGCGTTCGGCGCAGAGCCCGACGCGATCGTCGGGCCGGATGCCCAGGCCGATGAGCCGGTGCGCGATGCGGTTGGCGCGGGCGTTGAGCTCGAGGTAGGTCAGGCGCTGGTCGCCGCTCACCAGCGCCTCGGCGTCCGGCGTGGCCCGCGCCTGGCGCTCGACCAACTGGTGCACCAGGGTCTCGGACTCGAAGTCCGCGGTGATCGCGTTCAAGCCGTGCAGCAGGTGCTCGCGTTCGGCGCTGTCCAGCAGGCGCAGGCCGCGATAGCGCACGCCCTCCGCGTCCATGGAAGACAGCAAGGCTTCGTAGTGCCGCGCCCAGCGGGCGATGGTGTCCGCATCGAACAGTTCGGCGGCGTAGTCGATCCATCCTTGCGCGCCGCCATCGCTGAATTGCAGCTCCAGCAGCAGGTCCGGGCCCACTGCGCCCATCGGCCAGTCGCCCTCGGCGTCCACCCGCACGACCGCCTGGTAGACCGGGTGGAAATCGGCCGGCGCGGGCTTGCCGAGCACCCGCTGCAGCTCGCGAGGCGAGAGTGCATGCGCCTGGCCAAGCGCCAGTTGCGCCGCGGTTCGGGCCAGCAGCGAGGGCACGTCCGGATTGGACGAGAAATCCAGGCGCAGCGGCACCGGGCATTCCCCGCCGGACATCGCCAGGCAGCTGCCAAGCACGATCTCGTCCTGTCCGCCCAGGCGCGCGAGCAGGGCAGCCCACCCCGCGGCGAACACCAGGTCCGGCTCGGTGTCGCCGGCGCGGGCGACGTGCTGCACGCGCCCGAGCAGCGGCGCGTGCAGCTCGATCGCATGCCGGCCGCGCTTGCGGGCGCCACCCGCCGGACGCGGGCGGTCGCTCGGCAGTTCCAGCGCGGCGGGCGCACCCTGCAATGCGACGCGCCAGTACACGCCGGCGTCGTCCAGGCGCTCGTCGGCGCCGTCCACGGTGAATTGGGTCTCACGGTTCATTCAGGAATCTCCCCGGATTTCCCGGCAATTGGTTGGATACTGGCGCCTGCGGCGCCGGTCACGGAGGACGAGTGGACGCGGAGTTCGACCAGATGTATGCGCAATTGCGACTGACCCCGGCCTGCTCGCTCGACGAGTTGCACCGGGCGTTTCGCCGCGCCGTTTCGGAACTGCATCCGGACCGCGCGGGCAGCGCCGACAGCGAGGCGCAGTCGCGGCTGCGCGAACTGATCCGTCTGCACGCGCGCGCCACCGAATTCCATCGCCGCCACGGCCGCCTGCCTGGCGCGAACCCGGGACTCGGCCCCGGCCTCGCCTTCGCCGCCGCCCGCTCGGCCACGCGCGCGCGCCGCAATTCCGCGCTCAAGCGCTGGTTGCTGGTGCTGCCCCTGCTGGCCTTCGTCGCCTGGCAGCTGGCCTTCGGCCCGCGCTGAAGCCGTCACCTCGCGCCCCGTCCGAACAGCACCACCTCGACCGTCTGCAGCAGGATCATCAGGTCGAACAGGAAGCCGTGGTTCTTGACGTAGAACAGGTCGAACATCAGCTTCTCCTCGGCGTCGCGCACCGAAGCCCCGTAGGGATAGCGCAGCTGCGCCCAACCGGTCAGCCCCGGCTTGACCGAATGCCGCACGGTGTAGAAGCGGATTTCCTGGTTGAGCATGTCCACGAACTGCGGACGCTCGGGCCGCGGGCCGACGAAGCTCATGTGGCCTCGCAACACATTGAACAGTTGCGGCAACTCGTCCAGCCGCGTCTTGCGGATGAACTTGCCCAGCCGCGTGCTCCGGTCGTCGTCGAGGCTGGCCCAGCGGGCGACGCCGTCCTTCTCCGCATCGGTTCGCATGCTGCGGAACTTGACCAGGTTGAAGGGCTGCCCGTTGAGGCCAACGCGCGTCTGCCAATACAGGACCGGGCCGCCGCCCTCGAGGAAGATGGCGATTGCCACCAGCAGCATCACCGGCCAGGCCACCGCCAGCAGCAGCGTCGCCGCGACGATGTCGAAGAAGCGCTTGCTCAGGCGCCGCGGCAACGAGTGGTCGAAGCCGCCGGAGAACACCAGCCAGCTCGGGTCGACCACGCCGAGGCGCACGGTGCCGGCCTCCCGCTCGAAGAAGCTGGTCAGGTCGGTGACGTTGATGCCGATCTGCGCGCAAGCCAGCATCTGCTCCATCGGCAGGCCGCCGCGGCGCTCGTCCGGCGCCACCACGATTTCGTGCGCGTTGCAGCGGCGCGCCAGGCGCAGCAGGTCCTCGTCCGAGCCCAGGATCTCGTCTTCGGGCACCAGCCGCTCCTGCCCCGGCAGCGCGACATAGCCCAGCACGCAGAAGGCGCGCCGGTCGGCCTTGCGGCGCATCGCCTGGTTGATCAGGCTGGCGTTGCGACCGGCGCCGAGCACCAGCACGCGACGCTTGAACACGTCCGAGTGCCAGAACTCGCGCGCCGCCACCCGGAATGCCAGCACCGCGACGAAGCCGATGCCCAGCGACATCAGCAGGATGCCGCGGCCGATGTACAGGCGCGGGACCAGGTAGTAGGCCACCACGAGCGAGATGCCGGCGAAGGCGAAACTCAGCGTCAGCCGCAGGAACAGGTCCCAGCGATCGTGGCGCACGTGGGTTTCGTACAGGCCGAAGCAGGCCATCGCCAGCGTGACCAGGGCCGGCAGCAGAAGGCCGCGCCACGCGCCCGCCGCGAGGAAGGTTTCCAGGCCCTCGGGCTGGCCGAAGAATCGCAGGCGCTCGGCCGCGAGCACGGCGACGAGCATGAGCAGTACGTCCATCAGCCACAGGCCGAAGGTCACCCGGCGGGCATTACTCGACGCGCGCGCGGCCATGGCGGCCTCCCTGCGGCAAGGTCGAATCGGTCGGGGGGTGGTTCGGGCCGTCCATGGCCATTTCTCCTGCAGGTGGTTCTAAGGGGTTTCCAGCATCCATTGGTGGGTTGCGCGGGCGGGTAGCGCCAGGGCCGCGACGCATTCGCCGGCGTCCGCGTGCGCGTGCACTGCCAACGCGAGGCGCGCACCCTGCGCGTCGCGCAGGCGCAGGGGAACACCCACCGGTGCCTGGAAAGAAGCCATCGGTCGCGCCAGCCCCAGGCCCAGCGCCTTGAGCACCGCTTCCTTGCGGACCCAGAGTTCGAGCAGGCGCGCATCGAAGTCCGCGCCCGCGCGCTGCATCGCCTCGGCCTCGCGGGATGTGCAGACGAGGTCGGCGACGGGCCGCAGGGATGCGGTGTCACGGGGTTCCACGTCCACGCCGACCGGCCCCCCTTCGCCCAGGGCGATCGCCACCCAGCCGGCGCAATGCGCCAGGCTGGTGTGCAAGCCGGGCACCGCGAGCCGCGGCTGGCCAGTGTGGCTTCGGTACAACGGCAGGTGCTCGGGGGGCATGTCCAGTGCCTGCGAAAGTACCCGCCGGTGCAAGGCCGCCGCCAGCAGGCGGTCATGCCTGCGCCCGGCATCGCGGATCGTCGCGAACCGCTGCCGCTGCGCCCCCGACACCAGCGGCGCCAGCCGCGGCCAGAGCGGCCGCCACGCGTCCAGCGGCAGCAGCCAGGCGCGCGCCTGCGGCATCGCGCACGATTGGCGCTGGCGGTGCGGGAGCGGATGCGTGGGCTTCATGGCGTCGATGGCGTCTTCGGTGTTGCGCGGGTTTCCCAGAGCAACGCCGGCCTGCCGCCCGACGGGACAGTGCCGCTTCACGCATCGTTCGAACTTGCCGCGAATCGCCGCTTGAATTTCCCGAACAGGAACCGACTCGGTTAACGATGATTGAACCGCGCGTTACCGCGATGTTTATGCGCGCCCTTCCATACTGGACCCGCAGTGGCGCCCGTGGGCGTCCCGGACTTCACGGAAAGGGCTGCGCCCCCCGCAGAGTCCACGGGCGCCCTGCCCTTCGAGCTCCGTGCTCTTGCCATCGCTGCGCCACAGGATCGCCATGCTGCTGATCTGCTGCAAGTCGGGAATGGCCGAGCCCACCTTGCGCTGCAACGTGTGCGAGCGGCCGATCATATCGGGACGCGAGGCCTGCGTGGTCTACCCGGGCCTGATGCCGGAAGGCAGCCTGCACAAGGTGCTGCTGGTGCACAACGAATGCACCGCGATCGCCGAGTCGCAGTACGAAGGCGATCCCGAACCGCCACAGCGCATGTCCCTGATCACCTACCTGGCACGCTTCGTCAGCGCCGACCCCGGTGACGACGTACCCTTGCCGGACCGCCCGCGCGCCTACGTCGCCGCGCCGAGCCTCCAGGCGGCGCGACCGACGCGGCGCTAGCCGTCCACGGCGGGCGAGCGGGCACAAAAAAACGGCCGCGAGGGCCGTTTTTCGTCGAACTTGGTGGGCGGTACAGGGCTTGAACCTGTGACCCCTGCCGTGTGAAAGCAGTGCTCTACCGCTGAGCTAACCGCCCGTAGAGAGCGCGAATTCTACGGTCCGGGTCGGGGACGGTCAACCCGCGGCCGGTTCCCCCGCCGCGCGCAGCCATTTGTCCATGAAGGCCTGGGCCGGCTCCGGCCGGCCAAAATGGTAACCCTGGGCGAAATCGCAACCCAGCGCCAGCAGCGCCTCGGCCTGCCCGGCCTCCTCGACGCCCTCGGCCGTGGTCTGCAGCCCCAGGCTGCGCGCCATCGCGATGATCGTGGTGACGATGGTGTGGTCGTCGGCGTCGGTGAGCATGTTGCGCACGAAGCTGATGTCGATCTTGATCTGGTCGGCGGCAAAGCGCTTGAGGTAGGCCAACGAGGAATACCCGGTGCCGAAGTCGTCGATGGACAGGCCGAAGCCGGCCGCGCTCAGCAACTCCATCACTTCCACCGCGCGCTCGGGATCGGCCATCATGCTCGACTCGGTGAGTTCGAGCTCGAAGCGTTCCGGGTCCAGCCCCGCCTCGTGGACGATCTCCAGCAGGCGGCCGACGATGTCGGGATCCTCCATCTGCACGGCCGAGACGTTGATCGCGAGCTTGCCGTCGAGCTTGACGCCCTGCTCCGCCCAGGCGTTGACCTGGCGGCAGGCCTCGCGCAGCACCCAGTCGCCCAACGGGCCCATCATGCCGCGCTCTTCGGCGATCGGGATGAACTCGCCGGGGCTGACGAAGCCCAGCACCGGATCGATCCAGCGCAGCAGCGCTTCTGCGCCCATCACCCTGCCGGACTTCAGGTCCACCTGCGGTTGGTAATAGAGCTTGAGCTCGCCCGCCTCCATCGCATGGCCGAGGCGCTTGGCGATGGTCAGGCGCTTCTCCAGCTCCACGCCCATCTCGGCCTGGTAGAGGCGGTAGCCGCCGCCGCTGGCCTTGGCCTGGTACATGGCGATGTCGGTGCGCTTGATCAGGTCCTCGGAAGTCTGGCCATCCGCCGGGTAGAAGGCGATGCCGATGCTGGCGCCCACGCTGTAGGCCTGTCCCATCAGGTCGAGCGGTTCGACCAGCACGCGCTGCAGGCGGCTGGCGATGCGCACGGCGGTCTGGTGGTCGGCGCCCTCTGCGATCAGCACGAACTCGTCGCCACCCAGGCGCGCCAGCGTCTCTTCCTTGCGCGAGGCGCTGCCGAAACGGCGCGCGACTTCCGCCAGCGCCAGGTCGCCCACCGCGTGGCCGAGGCTGTCGTTGATTTCCTTGAAGCGGTCGAGGTCCAGGAAGAGGATCGCGCCGTGGCCGCCGTGGCGGCGGCAGTTGGTGAGCGTTTGCTCCAGGCGATCGAGGAACAGGGCGCGATTGGGCAGCCCGGTCAACGAATCGTAGAAGGCCAGCTGCTCGATGCGCGCAGCCTGGATCTTCTGGTCGCTGACATCGGAGAGGATGCTGATGTAATGGCTGGCCTGTCCGGATTCGTCGCCCACCGCCGCCACCGACAAGGCCAGGGGGAAGGACTCGCCGGATTTCTTGCGACCCCAGACCTCGCCGGCCCAGCGACCCGTCGTGGCCAGCGCTTCGCCGCGCGCGGCACGCATGGCCGGGTCGTCGCGCCCCGGATCCATGATGCCGGGCGGCTTGCCGGCCAGTTCCTGCCCGGAGTATCCGGTCAGCAGCTCGAAGGCACGATTGACCATCAGCACGCGGTTGTCGGGATCGGTGACCATGATCCCTTCCAGGCTCTGCTCGAACACCACCTTCGCCAGCCGCCGTTCCTCGTGGTGGCGCGCGCGCTCGAGCGCGATCGCCGCCAACCCGGAAGATCGCTGGATCAGCTCGATGTCGCGCGGGCGGGGCTGGCCCGGCACGCCGCGATAGATCGCGAAGGTTCCCAGCACCTTGCCTTCCGAGGACAGGATCGGATGTGACCAGCAGGCGCGCAGGCCGGCACGTTCGGCCAGCGGACGCCACGGCACCCAGTGTGGATGCTCGAGGATGTCCTCGGCCATGGCCACTTCGCCGGTGGCCGCGGCATGGCCGCAGGTGCCGACGCCCGGGCCGATCTCCACGCCGTCGATGGCCGCGGTGTAGAACGCGGGCAGGCTCGGCCCGGAGCCGTGCACCAGACGCCGGCCGTCCGCCGACAGCACCAGGATCGAGCACAGCATGCCCTCGGCCTGGCGCTCGGCGAAGCGTGCCAGCGAATCGAGCACCGCATTGGTCGGCGCCTCGGCGGTGATCATCGCCAGCGTCTCGGCGTAATGCCGCTGCCACTCCTCCGCGCGCCGGCGCTCGGTGACGTCCTCGATCTGCGAGATGAAGTGCTTGGGGTTGCCGAACTTGTCGCGCACCAGCGCCACCGCCAGCTTGGCGAGCACGAGGCTGCCGTCGCGATGCAGGTAGCGCTTCTCCATCGCGTAGCTTGGGATGTCACCAGCCAGCAGTCGCGCCAGCAAATCGAGGTCCCGCGCCAGGTCATCGGGATGCGTGATGTCCTGGAAGGTCCGTCGGAGCAGTTCGTCCTCGCCGTGGCCCAGCATCTGGCACAGGCAGGAATTGACCTTCAGGAAGCGGCCGTCGCGCCCCACCAGCGCCATGCCGATGGTGCTGTAGTCGAAGGCGCTGCGGAATTGCTCCTCCGACTCCTGCACCTGCGCCTCGGCCAGCTTGCGCTCGTTGATGTCCTGGATCGAGTTCAGGCTGTAGGTGCGATCGCCAAGGTGCACGAGGCTGCCGCTGTAGAGCACGGTGAAGACCTCGCCGTTGCGCCTGCGCATCCGCGTCTCGAAGTTCTGCACCGAACCGTTGGCCTGCAACAGTTCGAGATAGCGTCGGCGGTCGTCGAGGTCCACCCAGACATTGAGGTCCTGCGAGGTCTTGCCGCGGATTTCCTCGCGCTGGAAGCCGAAGCCCTCGACCGCGGCGTTGTTCATCTCCTGGAATCGCCCGTCCGGGTAGCCGAGCAGGCAGATCATGATCGGGCTCTGGTCGAAGACGCTGCGGAAGCGCTCCTCGCTCAGGGACAACAGGTCCTGCGCCTGCTTGCGCTCGATGGCCGCGGCGACCTGGTCGGAGACGAACTGCAACAGCTGCTTGTGCTTCTCGGTGTAGCGCAGGTCGCCGGAGTAGCTCTGCACCGTGAGCACGCCGATGATGCCGCGCTCGGTGCGCAGCGGGATGCCAAGCCAGTCCACGCCGTCGGTGCCGATCAGGTCGGCGGCCTCGCCGATCACCGCGCGCAGGTCGTGCATCTCCGGCGACAGCAGCAGCGGCTCGCCGGTGCGCAGCACCACGTCGGTCAGGCCGCGTCGTTGCGCGAGCGGCTTGGACTCCGGCACCGGGTCGAACTCGTCGATCCAGTACGGGAAGCTCACCACGTCGGTTTCGGCGTCATGCAGGGCCACGAAGAAGTTGCGCGCCGGCATCAGGTCGGCGATCACCTGGTGGATCAACGCGAACAGGCCCTGGAGGTCGGGCGCGGAATGCGCGGCCTCCGAGATCCGGTGCAAGGCCGCCTGCATGGCGGAAGCGCGGCCGCTCTCGGCGCCGTCGCGCACCACGCCCGCCACCAGCCACTCGCTCTCGCCCTCGATCTCGAACAGGCTGATCTGGATCGGGAATTCGTGGCCATCCGCATGCAGGCCGATCGCGTCCACCGGCGACCATTCGAGGCGCCGCAGGCCGGTGCGCGCGAAATGGTCCAGGCCGGCCTGGTGGGCCTGGCGCATGCGCTCCGGCTGGAGGACCGCCAGCGGCCTGCCCACGAGATCTTCCTCGCGCCAACCGAACAGGCGCGCGACCGCGGGATTGGCATGCCGGATCACGCTGTCCTTGCCAATGACCAGCAGTCCGTCGGGCATGGCCTGCCACAACCGGCGCGGCGGCGCTTTCCGGTGGGTTCCCGTGCCCGGAGTGGCTTCCCTGGTGTCCAGTCCCTTCGCCCGACTTGCGTGCAATCCGCACGTCGGGGGACTTTACCCCCAAAGCTCCCTGCCGGTCCCGCGGCGGACAGCCGGGGCCGTCACAGATCGGAGCCCGCGTCAGCGGATCTTGGTGCCCCGCATCGCCATGACGCGCGCTGGCGCACAAAACGAGTCGCTGCGCGAGTCCGCCCAGAAGGCCTCGAACACCGGGTGCGGCGGCAACTCGCCGGACAGCAGTTCGCCGGGCTGCATGAAGCGCAGCAGCACCGACAGCGAGCGCACCTCGGTCGGCGAGACGCGGCGGATGATGTGCTCTGGCCCGAGTTGGCCCGGGTGCTCGAGGCCGGCCGCGGCGATCAGTTCCCGCAGGGCCTTGAGCGTGTTCTCGTGGAAGGCGTGCACCCGCGCGGCCTTGTCCGGCACCACCAGGGCGCGCTGGCGGGTCGGGTCCTGGGTGGCCACCCCGGTCGGGCAGCGGTCGGTGTGGCAGCTCATGGACTGGATGCAACCGAGCGCGAACATGTAGCCGCGCGCGGCGTTGCACCAGTCCGCGCCCAGCGCCAAGGTGCGCGCGATATCGAAGGCGGTGATGACCTTGCCGGCCGCGCCCACCCGCAGCTTGTGCCGCAACGACAGGCCCACCAGGGTGTTGTGGACCAGCAGCAGCGCCTCGCGCAGCGGCGCGCCGACATGGTCGGTGAACTCCAGTGGCGCCGCACCGGTGCCGCCCTCGCCGCCATCGACGACGATGAAGTCCGGCAGCAGCTGCGTTTCGTGCATCGCCTTGGCGATGGCGAACCATTCCCAGGGGTGCCCGATGGCCAGCTTGAAGCCGGTCGGCTTGCCGCCCGACAGGCGGCGCAGCCGGTCCACGAACTGCAACAGTCCCACTGGCGTGTCGAAAGCGGAATGGCGCGCGGGCGACACGCAGTCCACGCCCAGCGGCACCCCGCGCGCGGCGGCGATTTCCGCGCTCACCTTGGCGGCCGGCAACACGCCGCCGTGGCCCGGCTTGGCGCCCTGCGACAGCTTCACCTCGATCATCCGCACCTGCGGCGAGGCGGCGTTGGCGGCGAAGCGTTCCTCGTCGAAATGCCCTTCGGCGTCGCGACACCCGAAGTAACCCGATCCGATCTCCCACACCAGGTCGCCGCCGTTCTCCCGGTGGTACTGCGAGATCGAACCCTCCCCGGTGTCGTGGTAGAAGTTGCCGCGCCGCGCGCCTTCGTTGAGCGCGCGGATGGCGTTGGCCGACAACGAGCCGAAGCTCATCGCCGAGATGTTGAACACGCTGGCCGAGTACGGCTGCGCCGTGCCCTCGCCCACCGCCACCCGGAAATCGTGCGAGGGCGGCGAGGTCGGCAGCAGCGAATGGTTTATCCATTCATACCGCTCGGCATACACATCGAGCTGCGTGCCGAAGGGCCGCTTGTCCAGGGTGTCCTTGGCGCGCTGGTAGACGATGGAACGCTGGTGGCGCGAGAACGGCCGCTCGTCCTGGTCGGACTCGATGAAGTACTGGCGGATCTCCGGGCCCAAGCTCTCGAGGAAATAGCGCAGGTGCGCGAGCAGCGGGTAGTTGCGGCGCAGGGTCTGGTGCGGCTGCAGCAGGTCGGCGATGCCCACCAGGGTCAATGCACCGGCGCTGACCGCCAGCCACAGTCCGCGCTGATGGAGGAGCAACTCGGCCACGCCTGCGAGGAACAACAGCACGCAGGCGGCGAAAGCCCAGAATCGCGTCGGCAGCATGGTCCGGCCCGTGCGGAGGGGCCCCCAGCATACCGGGCGCCAGCGGCCTCAGTCCTCCAGCAGTGCCGGCGGCAGCGGCAGGCTGCCGTCGAGGATGCGCTCGATCTCGCGGGCCTGCAGCTTGTGTTTGCGGGCGAAGGCCCCCGGATCGGCTTCGAGCTCGGCCATCAGTTCTCGTTCACGCCGCTCGCGCCGCAACTGGCTGGCCTGCTCGGCGGGCGTAGCCTCGTAGCGGAACACGTGCTGGCGCCCGTCCGCGCCGCGGTAGGTCGCCACCGGTGGGTGTGCCTGGCTGTTGGCGACCTCGGCTCGGCGCAAGGCCTCGAGCTCCGCCGGTGACGGCGGACCGGACGGCGTACCAGGGATCTCCAGTTTTTCCATTCCGCGCGGCCCCCGTCCTGGCGCGTCGGGTTGCGAGGCGTCGGGTCCGGGCATCGCCGGCGGGGCGGACGGCACGGGCGCGGATCCAGACGCGACGGTCGGCGCGCGCGTCCACCACCACGCAGCCACCAGGGCGACCGCCGCCAGGGGCACCAGCGCCTGCTTCACCTGTGCCAGGTCCGCTCCGGAAAAGAAAGGGGCCGCGCATTGTCGCGCGGCCCCCGGTGCTGTCGCCAGCGGCAGGATCAGAAGTCGTCGTCGAGGTAACCGATGACGAACACCTTGCTCATGCCGGCGCCGTTGTAGCAGCGCAGCCGCGACTTGTCGTCGCCCAGGTTGTCCTTGGTGCCCATCTCGACGAACCAGACGCCGTTGCCGCCATTGTTCACCGCGGCCTTGTCGCCCAGGTAGAACTTCGGGATGGTCTTGGTGTTGTCGCCGCCGGCGACGATGTTGCCTTGCGGATCCTTGACCTGGATCTCCGACTTGTCGGCGCCGTCGCCGATGATCTGGCACTGCAGGAAGTCCGGGTGCTTCAGGAACACCGCGTACACCGCCTTCTTGCCGGCCGGGATGACGAACGGGCCGCCGAGACCGTTGTCGACCTGGCTGACCGAGTACAGGTGCGACTGGTCGTCCGGCGCCACCGTCTTGGCGATGCGGAAGTCGGCGTCGAAGCTGGTGTTGTTCTGTACCGTGCAGAAGGCCGAATAGGACGGGCTGCCGACGTTGCCGGCCGCCAGCGTGAACTGTGCCCGGACGTTGGCATAGTCACCCTCGGGCGCGCCCACGGTGTTGAAGACGTCGATCACGCGCTGGGTCTCGTTCGCGCCCAGGGTGAAGGTGTACGGCGTGCCGACGGCGGCGCCGGTGCCGTCCACCAGTGCCATGTCGACGATCACCGGCGCGCCGATGCCCGAGACGAAGCAGTTGGAGGTGTAGCCCGGGGCCGCGGCGTCACGACGCAAGCCGAGCACCACGCTCGGGCCGATCGCGTTGCTGAACTCGGCCAGCGGGAAGCCCTCGATCGAAAAACCGTTGCCGCTGAAGCTCTGAACCCGGGTGTACGCCGAGATGGGATGCGGGGTCTGGTTGTCGGACTCGACCAGGCGCAGGGTGCCGAAGTTGGAAGCGCCGGAGAAGTTGCACAGCGAGGCGATGTTGACCGACTCGGTGCGGCCGCCCGGGATGTTGAGGTTGCCGCAGTCCAGCGGCGCGCCGGCGTCGGCGGTACCGGTGGCCCCGTAGTAGGTCACGTCGATGCTGACCGAGCCACCCGGGTTGTGTACGAACAGCGTGGTCTGGAAGGTGCCGGTGCTGACGACGACCGGGACATGGATGATGGACGCGAAGCCGTTCGGCGACTGCGCCGAGGCGACGCCGCTGAATGCCAGGCAGGCCGCGGCGAGCAGGCCGGCGCGGGCGAAGATGCGATTCATGGTGATCCCCTTGCAAATATCCGCCCCCCGGCGGCTTTTTGCATGCTAGCAAGCGTGAAAAGAGCGCAAACGGGACGCTTGCCCTCAACCGTCCAGTACTCTTGTACTGGGTCGCACGCGTCGATTGAAACTGGCCATCACCTAGCGACGCGACAGGTCACAAGCTGACGCGGGGCGCGCCGTCGGTGTGGGATCGCGCCAGGTGAAGGCGTGGTGCCCGGGGTGGGGATCGAACCCACATGGCCTTGCGGCCGGGGGATTTTAAGTCCCATGCGTCTACCAGTTTCGCCACCCGGGCGGGCGCGCCGTCCATGGTGCCCGATTCCCTCGCACGGCGAACACGCCGGCCGGAAAAAGAAATCCCCGCCGGAGCGGGGATCGGAATGGAGGCCAGGGTCGGAATTGAACCGGCGTACGCGGCTTTGCAGGCCGCTGCATGACCACTCTGCCACCTGGCCGGTGACCTAGCCGGAAGTCTAGCGCGACCCGCCGTTCGAAGTCAGGCGGGCGACGCGACCCCGGAAAAAACAAAACCCCGGCGACGGGGTTTCGTGGTGCAACTGGAGCGGGAAACGAGACTCGAACTCGCGACCCCGACCTTGGCAAGGTCGTG
>CBININ010000003.1:0-23543 GCA_966250755.1 uncultured Gammaproteobacteria bacterium
GGCCGGATGCCGATCCACTCGTCGGCCACCGCGCCGTAGCCGCTGCGCACCGGGTTCACCGCGACGATCTTGGCGCCGCGCGCTTTCAACTGACCGAGCCCGAGCTTGATCGGGTTGGAGTCGTGATCCTCCGCCACGCCCCAGAGCATCAGGTAGCGCGCATGCTCCCAGTCCGGCTCGCCGAATTCCCAGAAGCTGCCGCCCACGCTGTACAGCCCGCCCGCGGCCATGTTCACCGAGCAGAAACCGCCGTGCGCGGCGTAGTTGATGGTGCCGTACTGCTGCGCCCACCAGCCGGTGAGCGCCTGCGACTGGTCGCGGCCGGTGAAGAAGGCCAGGCGGTCGGGGTCCTTCTCACGCGTCTCGGACAGCCAATCCGCGGCCAACGCCAGCGCCTCGTCCCACTCGATCTCGCGGAACTCGCCGCTGCCGCGCTCGCCCGTGCGCAGCATCGGCTTGCGCAGCCGCGCCGGCGAGTAGTGCTGCATGATGCCGGCCGAGCCCTTGGCGCAGAGCACGCCGCGGTTGACCGGGTGGGCCGGGTTGCCCTCGATGTAGCGGACCTTGCCGGCCTTCAGGTGCACGTTGATGCCGCAGCGGCAGGCGCACATGTAGCAGGTGGTCTGCCGGACCTCGTCGCCTACCGGCAGGTCCGTGGCGATGGCGGGCTCGTGCATGGCCCTATTGTGCCGCCGCGGGCCGCGCAGGGCGAGCCGCGCGGACGGCGGCGTTCACTTCGGCGCGTCGATGCGGATCGTCGGGCTGTTGAAGTCGCTGTAGACCAGCCGAACGTCCTTGCCACCCTTCGCCCCGCGTGTCTCCACCTGCAGCGGCAGGCCGCTGGCCACGCCGACCCAGACCAGGGTCTGCGCCGGCTTGTTGTTGACCTGGGTGCTGTGGCGGTAGATGCGCGCCGGCTGGGCGCCGACCGTGCCCATGCCTTCGGCGGTGACCACGCTGCCCTTCTCGATCTCGCGCAGGGCGTCCTCGTTGCGCATCTTCGGCAGGCTGCCCTTGGGCATCGGCATGCGCATGGTCTGCCCGTTGATGGTCAGGACCATGGTGTCGCCGATGACCAGCTGCGGGGGCTGGCCGGGCACGGTGATGCGGTAGCGGTCCGGGGCCTGGTACTCCATGGTCATGCCGGTCTTGCCGGAGGACAGGTCCGTCATCGTCGCCTTGAAGCGGGTCAGGGCCATCATCTTGCGGTAGGCCTGGTGCAGCTCCTGGCGGTCGTCGGCGCGGGCATCGGCGCCCGCTGCGAAAGCGGTTACAGCGAGCAGGCCGAGCAGGAGGGGGCGCAGGGAACGGATCATGGGGGGCTCGATGGCGTGGCGGCCGGGGCCGGGCGGTGCCATTCTATTCATACCCGCCCGGTGCCGCTCCCCCCAGGAACCGACATGGACCGCTACGAACGCATCCTCGCGTTGCACCGCCACCTCAAGTCCGCCCGCTACCCGGTGCCGCTGCACCGGCTGATGGACGAGCTGGGCTGCTCGCGCGCGACCCTGTACCGCGACATCGCCTTCCTGCGCGACGCGCTGGGCGCGCCGATCGAAAGCGACCAGACCGGCGAGGGCGGTTTCCGCTACGACCAGAAGGAAGCCGAGCGCTTCGAGTTGCCCGGGCTGTGGCTGAATTCCGACGAACTGCACGCGCTGCTGGCCACCCACCAGCTGCTCGACCGCACCGGCAGCGGCGTGCTGTCCTCGGCGCTGGCGCCGCTGCGCAGCCGGATCGAATCGTTGCTGGCGCAGCAGGCCGGCGGCAAGCGCTGGCCGATGGAACGCGTGCGGGTGATCGGCAGCTACGTGCGGCGGCGCGACGAGGTCGCCTTCCGCGTCGTCGCCAGCGCGGTGCTCGAGCGGCGGCAGCTGGAATTCGACTACCTCGCGCGCTCGACCAACGAGCGTACGCATCGCAAGGTGTCGCCGCAGCGGCTGACCCACTACCGCGACAACTGGTACCTGGACGCCTGGGACCACGAGCGCGAGGGCCTGCGCAGTTTCTCGGTGGACCGGATCCAGCATGCGCGCGTGCAGGACGAGGCGGCGCGCGACCTGCCCGACGCCGAGCTCGACCTGCACCTGGCCTCCAGCTACGGCATCTTCAGCGGCGCGCCCAAGGGCATCGCCACGATCGTGTTCTCGCCGAAGGCCGCGCGCTGGGTCGCCGACGAGCACTGGCATTCCAAGCAGGAAGGCCGCTTCCTGCCCGACGGCCGCTACCAGCTCAAGCTGCCCTACAGCAATGCCAAGGAGCTGCTGATGGACGTGCTGCGCTACGGCGCGGACGCGGAGATCATCGAGCCCGTCGCCCTGCGCGAGCAGGCCAAGACCCTGCTGGGGCTGGCGCTGTCGGCCTACGAGAAGTCGTAGTCGCGTTCACGCGGTCCATGCTAGCGTGCGGCCTCCTTCTTCCAGGGAGCCGCCCGCGATGCGTCCACTTGTCGTCCTGTGCCTTGCCGCCGGCCTGTTCCCGCTTTCCGCAGGAGCCCGCGCCATGAGCACCGACCCCCACCTCTGGCTGGAAGACGTCGAGGGCGCGAAGGCGCTGGATTGGGTGAAGGCGCGCAACGCCGAGTCGACGAAGGCGCTGGCGGAAACGCCCGGGTTCGCGGCCTTGCGCGACGACCTGCGCGCCATCCTGGATTCCGACGCGCGCATCCCCGAGGTCGACAAGCTCGGCGCGCATTACTACAACTTCTGGAAGGACGCCGCGCATCCGGCTGGCGTCTGGCGTCGCACTACGCTGGAGGAATACCGCAAGCCCGCGCCGGCCTGGGAAACCGTGCTCGACCTCGATGCACTCAACAAGGCCGAGAAGAAGAACTACGTCTGGCACGGCGCCGAATGCCTGCCGCCGGCGTACCGGCGTTGCCTGGTGGCGCTGTCGCGCGGCGGCTCCGATGCCGACGAGACGCGCGAGTTCGACCTGGTGGACAAGCTCTTCGTGCGCGAGGGCTTCTTCCGCCCCGAGGCCAAGGGATCGCTGAGCTGGCGCGACGAAGACAGCGTCTACGTCGCCACCGATTTCGGCCCGGGCTCCATGACCAGCTCGGGCTACGCGCGCACGGTGAAGTTGTGGCGGCGCGGCTTTCCGATGTCCGGGGCCAAGTTGGTCTACGAGGGCGAGCACGACGACCTCGCCGTGGCGGCCTTTCGCGACCACACGCCCGGCTTCGAGCGCGACTTCGTCTGGCGCGGGCTGGCGTTCTACAGCAACGAACTGTACCTGGTCGGCGCGGACGGCCAGGCGCGCAAGCTCGAGCTGCCCGACAGCGCCGACAAGGACGTGCACCGCGAGTGGCTGACGCTGCAACTGCGCGAGCCCTTCGAGGCCGGCGGAAAGCGCTTCGAGGCCGGCAGCCTGCTGGTGGCGAAGTTCGACGACGTGGTCGCCGGCAAGCCGACCTGGACCGCGCTGTTCACGCCGACGCCGACGGTGTCGCTGGCGGCGGCCGAATGGACCCGCGACTACCTCATGCTCAACCTGCTCGAGGACGTCAACAGCCGCATCGAGGTGCTGTACCCGACCAAGGGTGAATGGCACCGCTCGGGCCTGCCGGGCGCGGAGGGCATCGTCGACCTGATGGTCGAGGCGGTGGACGAGGAAACCTCGAACGACTACTTCCTCACCGCCACCAGCTTCCTGACGCCGACCACGCTGTCGATGGGCGAGGTCGGCCGCACCGCGCCGGAACTGCTGAAGTCGCTGCCGGCCTTCTTCGACGCCGAGGGCCTGGTCGCGACCCAGCACTTCGCCCGCAGCAAGGACGGCACGCGGGTGCCGTACTTCATGGTGGCGCGCAAGGACCTGGCGCTGGACGGCAAGGCGCCGACGCTGCTGTACGGCTACGGCGGCTTCGAGGTGTCGGAGACGCCGGCCTACTCGGCCAGCGTCGGCCGCGCCTGGCTGTCGAAGGGCGGCGTGTACGTGGTCGCCAACATCCGTGGCGGCGGCGAGTACGGCCCCGACTGGCACCGTGCCGCGTTGCGCGAGAACCGCCCCCGCGCCTACGAGGACTTCGCCGCGGTCGCCGAGGACCTGATCGCGCGCAAGGTCACCTCGCCCGCGCACCTGGGCATCCAGGGCGGCAGCAACGGCGGCCTGCTGGTGGGCAACATGCTGGTGATGTACCCGCAGCTGTTCGGCGCCGTGGTCTGCCAGGTGCCGCTGCTGGACATGCAGCGCTACCACACGCTGCTCGCCGGCGCCTCGTGGATGGCCGAGTACGGCAACCCCGACGTCCCCGCCGACTGGAAGTTCATCCAGACCTTCTCCCCGTATCACAACGTGAAGCCACGCGTTGAGTATCCGCCCGTGCTGTTCACCACCTCCACCCGCGACGACCGCGTCCACCCCGGCCACGCCCGCAAGATGATGGCGCGCATGCAGGAGCAGGGCCACGACGTCCTCTACTACGAAAACATCGAAGGTGGCCACGGCGGCGCCGCCAACAACGAGCAGAAGGCCTTCATGCAGGCGCTGGCGTGGAGCTTCCTGGAGCAGAAGCTGTTTTGAGCCCTACGCCCGCCCCGTCCGCGTGCATGGCGGGGTGTGAGCGTTGGCATGGTTGCTGCCCCGGAGGCGGGGTGCGCGGTCCATTCGTGGTCCAACAAGCGACGATCCCGCCCCGTTCCGCGGCGATGTCGCGTTGCTGCCATTGGCCGCAAAGCCCGGGTGCGCACCCCGTTTGCCACCGCCCGTCTGCATTAGACGGCGACTTCGCCGTCTAAAACCGGGGGTGGCCGCCTGGACTCCTGTCCTACTGACGGCCAAGTGGTTGATACCGTGTGGGATATTTCCTTGACGGTGGTGGCGGGACGGGGGGATGCTCCCTTCTTACGCCCCACTTTGGGGTCTAAAAGTAGTTAGGCCCCAATGGACAAAGCCGACGCTCGCTCGCTGATAGCGGACTCAATTGCCAAGGGCTCGTCAACCCCGTGCACGTGGCGGTCAGACCGCGATCTGTACATCCGCGAGCAGACCGAGAGTCTGGGAAATTGTTTGATCGAGCCGATCGCTGTTCGGGCCTCGCCTGGCGCCCTGCCGGAGGAGCACTTCCACTACGGGTCTGAGATGCGTGATTACCTTGCGATTGCCGCCGATGGAACAACCTGGCTGCTCTATTCACCGGAGTCAGGCACGTTCGCCAAGGCGTTCGGCCCGGACGCCTCACGCCTGACGCTGCTGGGCCCGCAGTCGGACGATGCGCTCGCTGAGTGGCTCGGATGATTACGGCGTTGAGGCCTAACACCTCATTCGAAGGGATGCGGCGGCCTGTCACCCAGTTTGCAGTGGCAAACTGGGCGCCAGTCCCCCGCGCCCCTCAACCCGATCGTTAGATGCCTCATGAAGAGAATCGCAAACCCTCTGCGGCCTGGTGACGTAATCCAGACTCACCCAAAACGCGGGTTCTGGGGCTGCGCGGTCGTACTTTCTGCTCGCGACAGTACTGATCAATTTCATCCAATGAGCCACATCGGAATTACAACCTTAATCTCCAAGAAAAAGTACGCTTGGGATTCCGTTGACCCTCGAAAACTTGAGATAGTCAAAATTTCTCCCATTGTCCGCGTGGGGCCAAATGAGTACTACCAATCGAATGAATCACGTACGTGCATAGGAATTTACTCACTTAAGAGCGCCGCCGGCCTAAGAATCATCGGCCAAGTCAATCCCACCGACGTGTACAAAAAGCCTCTAACTTTTGACGTTGGTGACGGGACAAAAGGCAAATACCCGCTGTGCGGCCCCATCCCTGAAGACCTAGGGGATGAAGCGGTTATCGCATGGCGGCTCATCCATGACAAAGAGAGCCTAGAGCAGGAATCCGCTAAGGCCATGAGACAGTTTGAGCGCTATGAGCAGCAACGACTATCGGAGCAGCGATCCAAGCGTCAGGCACGCGGCATCTAACAATTCATTCAAGCCGACGCGGTAGTTCCTTCGCTCGAGCGGTCTAGGTCCCCTCTCATCTTGCGGGTGGTCCGGGAGCTCGAAGGTCGGCGACGGGATCCGCGGTACCGCCAACTCGGTGGCGCTGACCCAGTAACGCCTGGCCAAGGAACTATTCGGGAAGGACTGACCTGGCGGCTCATCTCGGTTTCGAGGCGCCTGCAACCTGCGGAACCCTCACGATGCGGTTCGGCTCGTAACCCCACTGCGAAAACCGCCCCTTGAGCGCCTCGAACCGCGCATCGTCCATTTTCGCCTCGCGCGCAAAAATCCACGCCAGCGACCGCTTCGGATTCGCGATCAAGGCCCACGAGTAGTCGGGCGCCACGTCCATCACCAGGTAATCCGCCCGCACCAGCCCGCCGAAGAAAGCGATGCGCCACTGCGCGTTGCCGGTGCCGGGGACGACGGTGGCCACGCCGCGCATGGATTTCTCCGGCTTGTCGAAGGCCTTGCGGTAGACGTAGGTGTTCTCGATGCGGCCGTCGGGGCGCAGGGCGTAGATGTCGGCGGTGGCGACCTTGCCGCGCTCGGCGAAGTAGGGGATGTGGCCGATGACCCACCAGCGGCCCATGTAGCGGTCCAGGTCCAACTGCAGGCTGCTGCGCAGGGGCGGGCGCTCGTCGCGGGCGGCGGCCGTGCGCGACCACGCGGCGGCAGCGAGCGCCAGGACGGCGACGATCAGGAGCAGGCGCATGGGCGATCCTTCGCAGGGGAGGTGGGTCCACCTTGCGCCGGCCCGGCTCACGGCGGCGTCAAGGTGCGCACTCTCAGCCCTTGAGAAGCCCGCTTCGCATCCTGCGGCTCCACCCACCGGAGCCCACGCCATGGCCGCCACCGCCGCTTCCCGCCCCGACGCCACCCGCCTCGTCATCCAGCGCCTGCTTTGGCAATGGCTCGCCGTCGGCGCCCTGCTCTGGCTCCTGTTTCCCGCCCTGCGCGGCCCGTCGCCCTGGCTCGGCCACGGCGCCCTCTGGCTGATCGGACTGCCGGCCAGCGCCCTGCTCGCCTTCCACCGCGACGCGCTGACGACCCTGCTCCAGCGGCGCTGACACTCCCAGGCAGCTCCAAGGCACAAAGAGGTGAGGGCGGCCGTCAACGGTCGCACCGACGCCTGTGACAGATGGGGGAGGGGGTTCGCACAGAAGGCCGGGCAGGGAGGCCCGGCCGGTCGGGACTGAGTTGGCAGGAGCGGCTTACGCCGTCCCGATCAGGGCGAACCCCCTCCCCCAGCTGGCGCAGGCGGAGCCCACAAACGTTCACCCGCAACGTGATAGTTTTGCGCGGTCGTCCAGGGGAGTGTCCGCATGAAACTGATCGTCATGGCCAGCCTGTTGCTGGCCGCCACCGCAGGTGCCGCCGAAATGCCCAAGCCGCCCACCGTCGCCAAGAAGCCGCACGCGGTCACCGCGCCCCACGGCGCGACCCGCGACGACCCCTACTACTGGCTGCGCGACGACACCCGCAAGAACCCGGAGATGCTGGCCTACCTCGAGGCCGAGAACGCCTACGCCGACGCCCTGCTGGCGCCGACCAAGCCGCTGGCGGGCAAGCTCTACGACGAGATCGTCGGCCGCATCAAGCAGGACGACGCCTCGGTGCCCTACCGCTTGCGCGGCCACTGGTACTACACGCGCTTCGAGACCGGCAAGGACTACCCGATCACCGCCCGCCGCGCCGGCAGCATGGACGCACCCGAACAGGTGATCTTCGACCAGAACGCCATGGCCGCCGGCCACGAGTTCTTCCAGGTCGGCAACAGCGTGGTCAGCCAGGACAACAAGCTGGTCGCCTGGGCCGAGGACACCGTCGGCCGCCGCCAGTTCGTGCTGAAGGTCAAGGACATCGCCAGCGGCCAGGTCTTCGACGACGGCGTGGCCAACCTCGAGCCCAACCTGGTCTGGGGCGACGACAACCGCACTGTCTTCTACATCGAGAAGGATCCGACCACGCTGCTGTCCAAGCGGGTGAAGGCGCACGTGCTCGGCACCCCGGCCAGCGCCGACACGCTGGTGTACGAGGAGAAGGACGACACCTTCTACATGCGTATCCTGCGCACGCGCTCGGACAAGTTCCTGTGCATCTACCTCGACAGCACGGTCAGCAATGAACTGCGCTGCACGCCGGCCGCCAAGCCGGGTGAATTCGCGGTGCTGGCGCCGCGCCAGCGCGACTTCGAGTACAGCGCCGACCACCTCGACGGCCGCTGGGTGATCCGCACCAACTGGGACGCGCCGAACTTCCGCCTGATGACCCTGGGCGACGGCGAGAAGCTGGGCGACCGCGGCCTGTGGAAGGAATTCGTGCCGCATTCGAAGGACGTGTACATCGAGGACTTCGAGCTGTTCGACGGATTCACCGCGATCGAGGAACGCTCGGGCGGCCTCAAGCGCCTGCGCACGCTGGCCAATGACGGCAAGTCCGAGTTCGTCGCCTCCGACGAGCCGGCCTACACCATGGGCCTGGGCCAGAACGCCGAGCCCGACACCACGCTGCTGCGCTACAACTACACCTCGCTGACCACGCCGAACACGGTCTACGAGGTGGACACGAAGACCGGCAAGCGCGAACTGCTCAAGCGCGAGCCTGTGCTCGGCGGCTACGACCCGGCCAACTACGTCACCGAGCGCCTGTGGGCCACCGCCCGCGACGGCGTCAAGGTGCCGGTGTCGGTGGTGTACAAGAAGGGATTCAAGAAGGACGGCACCGCCGCCATGCTGCAGTACGCCTACGGCAGCTACGGCATCTCCAGCGACCCCGCCTTCAACGTCGCCAACGTCAGCCTGCTCGACCGCGGCGTGGTCTACGCCATCGCCCACATCCGCGGCGGCCAGGAGATGGGCCGCGCCTGGTACGACGACGGCCACCTGTTCAACAAGAAGAACAGCTTCACCGACTTCATCGACGTGACCCGCTTCCTGGTGAAGGAAGGCTACGCGGCGAAGGACCGCGTCGCCGCGCGCGGCGGCAGCGCCGGCGGCCTGCTGATGGGCGGCATCGCCAACATGGCGCCGCAGGACTACCGGGTGATCATCGCCCAGGTGCCCTTTGTCGACGTGGTGACCACCATGCTCGACGAGTCCATCCCGCTGACCACCAACGAGTTCGACGAGTGGGGCAATCCCAAGGACAAGAAGTACTACGACTACATGCTGTCGTATTCGCCGTACGACAATGTGGAGAAGAAGGCCTATCCCGCCATGTTCGTCGGCACCGGCCTGTGGGACTCGCAGGTGCAGTACTACGAGCCGACCAAGTGGGTGGCGCGCCTGCGCGAGATGAAGACCGACGACCACGCCCTGGTCTACCGCATCAACATGAAGGCCGGCCACGGCGGCAAGTCGGGCCGCTTCGAGCGCTTCCGCGAGATGGCCGAGTACTACGGCTTCATGCTGGGGCAGCTCGGCATCACCGAGTAAGCGCGGTGAGGATCGCCGCGCCGTTCGTCGGCGCGGCGCTCAGGCGGCAGGGCCGGCCGCGAAGGCGTACCGGCCCTTGCCCGCGTGCTTGGCCAGGTAGAGCGCCGCGTCGGACTTGGCGATGAGCGCCTCCGGCGTGCGCCCGTGCTCGGGGTACAGCGCGACGCCGAGGCTGATCGACGGCGACACCCACTGGCCCTCGAGCAGGAAGGGCTCGCCGAGCCGCGTCACCAGCCGCCGCGCCACCGCCTCGATCTGCTCGAAGGCGCCGATGCGGGTGGCCACCACCAGGAACTCGTCGCCCCCCAGCCGCGTCACCGAGTCGGTGTCGCGCAGCGAACCGCCGGCGCGATGGGCCAACTCCACCAGCAGGCGGTCGCCGCCGGCGTGGCCGAAACGGTCGTTGATCGCCTTGAAGTCGTCGACGTCGAGGCTCATCACCGCCATCATCTCGTTGCGTCGTCGCGCGTTGGCGAGCGCCTGCTCGAGCCGGTCCATCAGCAACACGCGGTTGGGCAGGCCGGTGAGGAAATCGTGCGTCGCCAGTTCCTCGGCGCGATGCTTGGCCTGTTCGAGTTCGTCCTGGAGTTTCTTCATGGGGCTGACATCGGCGACGTGCGCGAAGAAGCCGAGCACGCGGCCGTCCTGCACATAGGGAAAGTAGGTGGCCAGGCTGTGGCGGATGGCGCCGCCCGGGACGGGGATGGAACGCTCGAAGACCTGGCGCTCGCCGCGCAGCGCGGCCTCGATGTGCGGCTGGTTCTTCGCATACAGGTCCGGGCCGAGCAGCTGCCGCATGGTCAGGCCGACGACCTCGGGCCCGCTCTTGCCGAACCACGAGCTGTAGGCCGCATTGGCGAACACGCAGGTCTGGTTCGCGTCCCAGAACGCCACCATCGCATCGAGGTGGTTGACCAGGCTCAGCAGCAGGTCGCCCACGGCGGGGAAGGGCTGTTCCGGCGGGAGCTTCCTGAGCGGGGTCATGGCGGGCATCGGCGGCGCGATGCGACCACCTTACGCCGGCCGCCGCCGCGCTCCAAGTTCAGGCGCTGCGGCGGCGCAACACGAGGGCGATGCCGCCCAGCACGGCCAGGCCGGCCATCAGCAGGCGCGGCGTCGGCACCTCGCCCAGCCACAGCAGGCCGCCGAGCGTGGCGATGACCGGCACCGCCAGCTGCAGCGTGGCCGCGGTGCTGGCGCGCAGGCGTGGCAGCACGGTGTACCAGACCGCGTAGCCCAGCCCGGACGCCAGCGCGCCCGAGGCCAGTGCGCAGGCCACGCCCGCCCACGGGGGCGGGCCGCCGCGCCGCGCGATCAGCGCGAGCACCAGCGCCAGCGGCGCCGCGCGCAGGAAATGGCCCGCCGTGGCCGCCAGCGGATCGCCGCCGCGCCGGCCCAGCAATGAATACAGGCCCCAGGCGACGCCCGCCGCCAGCATCGGTAGCGCGCCCTGCCAGGGCGGCGCCTGCAGGCCGGGCGAGAGCAGCCAGGCGAGGCCGCCGAAGGCGACGCCCATGCCCAGCCACTGCGGTGTGCCGAGTCGCTCGCCGCGCCACAGGCCCGCGCCCACCATCGTCGCCTGCACCGCGCCGAACAGCAGCAGCGCCCCGGTCGCCGCGCCCAGCAACACATAGGCCCAGGAAAACAGCGCCGCGTAGGCCAGCAGCGCGAGCGCGCCGCGCCAGTGGCCGGCGGGCCAGGCGCGTGCCCGCACCAGCGCCAGCAGCAGCGCCGCGCCCGACAGCAGGCGGATCGCGGTGAAGTCCGTCGGATCCATGCGCAGCGGGCCCAGCGCCTGCCGGCACAGCAGCGAGTTGCCCGCGAAGGCGAGCAAGGCCAGCGCCGTCAGCGTGGCGAGTCGAAGCGGAGACGAGGTTGCGTGCACGAACGGCCCTGCGCCGGAGGCGGCGAGGCGGACTATACTCCGGCCATGAACAGAACCCGCCTCGCCCTCGCCCTGGCCCTCGCGTCCGCGCTGCTGCTCGCCGCCTGCGGCAACAAAGGACCGCTGGTGAAGCCGTCCGACGTGCCGGAAACGCCCGCCAGCTCCTGAGCCGGCCGATGAGCTTGCGCTTCTCCAAGATGCACGGCGCCGGCAACGACTTCGTGTTGCTCGACCTGCGCGGCGGCCGCGCGGACGTGGACGCGGCCCTCGCGCGCGCCCTCGGCGACCGCCACCGCGGCGTCGGCTTCGATCAGTTGATGACCATCCACGACGCCGGCCGCGAGGGCGTGGTTGCCCGTTACGGCATCTGGAATTCCGACGGCAGCCCGGCCAGGCAGTGCGGCAACGGCGCGCGCTGCGTGGCGGCCTGGCTCGTACGCGAGGGTGCGGCGAGGGGTGATCGCTTCACGCTCGACGGACCTTCCGGGCTCGTCGAGGTCGAGCGCCTGGAGGGCGGGCGCTACGCATTGGACATGGGGCGTCCGGTCTTCGATCCGCCGCGCATTCCACTGGACATGCCGCGCGAGGATGCGCATTACTTTGCCGAGGTCGAGGGCGAGACCTTCGACTTCGGCGCCTGCGCGATCGGCAACCCGCATGCGGTGCTGCTGGTGGACGACGTGGCGCGCGCGCCGGTTGGTCGCATCGGCCCCGCGTTGCAGGCGTCGGGCCTGTTCCCGGAAGGCGTCAACGTCGGCTTCGCCCAGGTGCTGGCGGCGGATCGCATCGCGCTGCGCGTGTTCGAGCGCGGTGCGGGCGAAACGCTCGCCTGCGGCAGCGGCGCCTGCGCGGCCGTCGCCGTGCTCGCGCGCCAGGGCCGCGTGGGCCGCCGCGTCGCCGTGCAGTTGCCCGGCGGCGAACTCGACATCCATTGGCCGACCGACGATGCGCCCGTGCGCATGGCCGGCCCGGCGACATTCGTATTCGAAGGGGAGTGGCTCGCATGAGCATCGAATCCAAGGACCCGGCGGCCCTGCACGAGGACCGCAAGGAACGCCTGAGCGCGCACGAAGTGGCCGTGTGGCTGCGCCGGCACCACAAGTTCCTGGGCCAGTATCCGGACCTGGCGCTGTCGCTGGTGGTGCCGCGCGAGGACGGCCCCGCCGCTTCGCTGGCCAGTTACCAGCTGGAAGTGCTGCGCGACAAGAACCGCGAGCTCAACCGCCGCCTCAACGAGCTCTACGCCAATGCGCTGGAGAACGAGCGGCTGACGGTGCGCACCCACCAGCTGGCGATGGCGCTGATGCGCGCCACCAGCGCCGCCGACACCGTGCGCACGATGGTGGCCAGCCTGTCGGAGGACTTCGACGGCGAGGCGGTCCGGATGGTGCTGTTCAACCCGGTCGAGGACCTGTCGCCGGACTGGTTGCAGATCCTGTCGGCGCGCGACAAGCGGATGGCGCCCTTCCACGACGCGCTCGCCACCAGCGAGCCGATCTGCGGGCGCCTCAACCCCGACAAGATGGACGTGCTGTTCGGCGACGAGCAGGCGCAGGCGCAATCGGTGGCGCTGATCCCGATGCCGGGCACCGGCCTGATCGCGGTCGGCAGCAGCGACGGCAACCGCTTTTACCCGGGCATGGGCACGTTGTTCCTGCGGCTGATGGGGGAGACCTTCGTCGCCGCGATGGCGCGCTTCGGCAAGCGCTGAACGCGACGACGCCCGCCATGGCCGCGCACGCCGCCGAGGTGGAGGTCCTGCCGGACGGGCCGATGGAGGCGCGCATCGAGGCCTACCTGGAGCACCTGGCCTTCGAGCGGCGGATGTCGAAGCACACGGTGGACAACTATCGGCGCGACCTGCGCGCCTTCAGCGCGTGGTTGCGCGAGGAGGGCGTGGCCGGTTTCGGCGAAGTGCACGGCGAGCAGTTGCGCGCCTTCATCGCGTCGGAGCATCGCCGCGGGCTGGCGCCCAAGAGCCTGGCGCGGCGCCTGTCGGCGCTGCGCAGCTTCCTGCGCCACCTGCTCAAGCACGGCGAGATCGCCGGCAACCCGGCGCAGGGCCTGCGCGCGCCCAAGGCGCCGCGCAAGTTGCCGCAGGTGCTCGATCCGGACGAGATGACGCGGCTGGTCGAGGTGCCGACCGACGGGCCGCTCGGCCTGCGCGACCGCGCCATGCTGGAGCTGTTCTATTCCTCGGGCCTGCGCCTGTCAGAGCTGTGCGCGCTGCGCTGGCGCCAGCTCGACTTGGCCGACGGCCTGGTCAGCGTGGTGGGCAAGGGCAACAAGGGCCGCGTCGTGCCGGTCGGTAGCCATGCGCTCGCCGCCTTGTCGGCCTGGCGCGAGTCGGTGGCGCCGACGCCGGAGGCACCGGTGTTCCCGGGCCGCGGCGGCGCGCCGATCAGCCCGCGCGCGGTGCAGCTGCGCCTGCGCCAGCTCGCCATGCAGCAGGGCGTGTGGAAGCGCGTGCACCCGCACCTGCTGCGCCACAGCTTCGCCAGCCACGTGCTCGAATCCTCCGGCGACCTGCGCGGCGTGCAGGAACTGCTCGGCCACGCCGACATCGCCACGACGCAGATCTACACGCACCTGGACTTCCAGCACCTGGCCAAGGTCTACGACGCCGCCCACCCGCGGGCGAAGCGCAAGAAGGAACAAGCCGAATGAGCGCCGGACCGCGCCCCACCGACATCGTGCTGCACCGCGCCTCGCACGCGCTCGAGGTCGCGTTCGACGACGGCTCGCGCTTCACGCTGCCCTGCGAGTACCTGCGCGTGGAGTCGCCGTCGGCGGAAGTGCAGGGCCACGGTCCCGGGCAGAAGGTGCTGGTCGCCGGCAAGCGCGACGTCAACATCGTCGGCATCGAGCCGATCGGCAATTACGCGGTGCTGCTGCGCTTCGACGACGGGCACGACAGCGGGCTGTACAGCTGGTCGTACCTGCACGAGCTCGGCGTGGAGCAGGAAACCCGTTGGAACGCCTACCTGACGGCGCTGGCCCAGGCTGGGCTGGCGAGATGACGATGCGGCGATCGATCCTCGCCTTCCTGCTCCTGCTGGCGTTTCCCGCGGGCGCGTCCATCGACGCCGACATCGTTCGCAATGCGCCTGCCGCCGCTTCCTACAAGGCCGAGCTGCTGCGGCTGATCCGGGGCGCGCGCAGGATCGTGATCGTCGAGCACTCCAATCCGCTGGACCTGGGCTCGGTCGACGGCCGTGCGCCGGCGCCCAGGCCGGAGCGCGTGTATGGCGTTCGAACCTTGAATGACGAGCAGCGCGCCTATTTCCTTTTGCGCATCGCTGATGTCGCGCCCGACTTGCCGACCTGGTCAACGGCCTGCGCCTTCGTCGACCACCACACCATCTATTTCTTCGAAGGGACCGGCGAACCGGTCCGGATGCACATCTGCTTCCATTGCGGCGACGTCGAATGGACGGGCAAGTCGAAGGCCGTGCCGCTCGACCTGATCGACGCCCTGTCGGACGTGGTCAAGGCCAACGGGTTATCTCCCGAGCGCGACTGGCGCGCGCTGATGTCCAGCCCGCGAAACGACTGAGGCCGTTTTGGCTTGCGCTACACCCTGTAGCCGGAGTGGATCGCGACGATCCCGCCGCTCAGGTTGCGGTGCGAGCAGCGTTCGAAGCCGGCCTCGGCCATCATCGCCTGCAGCGTGTCCTGGTCGGGATGCTTGCGGATGGATTCGGCGAGGTACTGGTAACTCGCGGAGTCGTTGGCGAACAGCTTGCCCAGCGCCGGCAGCACCTTGAAGCTGTGCACGTCGTAGATCGGCTTGAACCAGTCGGCCTTGACCTGCGAGAACTCCAGCACCAGGGCGCGGCCGCCGACCTTCAGCACGCGATGCATCTCGCGCAGGGCCGCCGCCTTGTCGGTGACGTTGCGCAAGCCGAAGGCGATCGTCACCAGGTTGAAGCTGGCGTCGGGGAAGGGCAGGGCCTCGGCATTGAGCTGGATCCAGCGCAGTCCGCGCACCAGGCCGCGGTCGGTGAGGCGGTCGCGGCCGACGCCGAGCATGGCGGCGTTGATGTCGCCGACCACCACTTCGCCGGCCTCGCCGACGCGCTCATGCAGCAGCGCGGCGATGTCGCCGGTGCCCCCGGCCAGGTCCAGCACGCGGTCGCCACGCGCGACGCCCGAGGTGCCGACGAAGTAGCGCTTCCAGATCCGGTGCACGCCCAGCGACATCAGGTCGTTCATCAGGTCGTACTTGCCGGCCACCGAGGAGAACACCTCGCCGACGAGCTTCTTCTTCTCGCCGACCGGGACCTCGCGGAAACCGAAATGGGTGGTGCCGCCGGGCTCGCTCATGCGCCGATTATAGGCGCGGAGGCGTGGCCGGCGCGGCGGGCTTCTCCGCGGCGGTCGCGGGGACGACGGTCGCCGGCGCGGGGGCCGCGCTCGTGGCCGGCGCGGCCGGATGCGTGGGCGGTGCCGGGTTCGCCAGCAGCGTAAGCGTGTGCTTGCGCAGCGCGTTCCACTTCGACTTCTCGCCGGCATCGGCGCAGCCGCCGCTGCCGACCTGGCGCTTGGCCGCGCGCTCGGCGCCGGCCATGGCATTGCTGGCCAGCACGCGGCGCATCACTTCGTAGCGACGCCGCTCCGGCTGCACCGCCTGGGTGGCCAGCATCAGCGCGGCGGTGCGCGCCTGCAGGACCAGCGCGGGATCGTTCTCCCAGCCACAAAGCTGCGCAAGCTCCGCCACCTGGGTGCCGGCGGCGGCGGCCTTGGACAGCGCCACTTCATCCACGGGCCCGCCCTCGCGGGGCACCGAGGCACCCGCCCAGGCGGCGCCGGCGACAGCAAACAGGCTCAGCAACAGGGAAAGGCGGGGCATGGTGGCGTCCGGGGACGTTGGGACGGGAAGGGTGGGCGGCGACACCGCCAGATTAAGCCTTTCGGCCCACGGACGGCTAAACTGGCGGTTCCCCATGCTGAACCGGATGATCCCCATGCGCCTGCCCGTCCTCCTGCTCGCCGCACTCGTGCTGCCGCTGGCCGCCTGCCAGAAGAAGGTGCCCGAGGAGCCGGCCAAACCCACGGAGCCCACCGTGACCCATGCCGAACCCGCGCAATCCGCGCCCGTGCGCGACGCCAGCTCCTACGCCGAGCCGGAGAAGGTGGTCATCAAGCACCTGGCCCTCGATCTGGACGTCGACTTCGCAAAAAAAGTCCTGGCCGGATCCGCCACGTATGACCTGGGCTGGAAGGATCCGGCCGCCAATGCGCTGGTGCTCGACACCCGCGACCTCGACATCGCCAAGGTGGAAGGTTCCGCCGACGGCCAGTCGTGGCAAGCGCTGAAGTACGAGCTCGCCCCGAAAGACAAGATCTTCGGCAGCAAGCTGACGATCACGCTGCCCTCGCAGCTGGCCAAGGTGAAGGTCAGCTACGCCAGCCGCCCGGAGGCCTCCGGCCTGCAGTGGCTGACGCCGGCGATGACCATGGGCAAGAAGGCGCCCTTCATGTTCTCGCAGTCGCAGGCCATTCACGCGCGCAGCTGGGTGCCGCTGCAGGACACGCCCGGCGTGCGCTTCACCTACGAAGCCCACATCACCACCCCGAAGGACGTCATGGCGCTGATGAGCGCCGACAACGATCCCAAGGCGGCGCGTGACGGCGACTACAGCTTCAAGATGCCGCAGGCCATCCCGTCCTACCTGATGGCGATCGCGGCGGGCGACCTGGTGTTCGTGCCGACCGGCGAGCGCTCCGGCGTGTGGGCCGAGCCCGCGATGGCGCCCAAGGCCGCCAAGGAGTTCGAGGACACCGAGAAGATGATCCAGACCGCGGAGCGCCTGTACGGGCCCTACGCCTGGGGCCGCTACGACATCCTGGTGCTGCCGCCCTCCTTCCCCTACGGCGGCATGGAGAACCCGCGCCTGACCTTCGCCACCCCGACCGTGATCGTCGGCGACAAGTCGCTGGTCAGCCTGGTCGCGCACGAACTCGCGCACAGCTGGTCCGGCAACCTGGTGACCAACTCGAGCTGGAAGGACATCTGGCTCAACGAGGGCTTCACCAGCTACGTGGAGAACCGCATCACCGAGGACCTGTATGGCAAGGACCTCGCGCAGATGGAGAACGTGATCTCGCAGAACGGCGTGCGCAACGACATGAAGGACATCCCGGCCGAGGACCAGGTGCTGGCGATGCCGCCGCTGGTCAACCGCGACCCGGACGAGGCGCTGACCCAGGTGGCCTACACCAAGGGCCAGTGGTTCCTGACCTTCCTGGAGCAGCGCTACGGCCGCGAGACCTTCGACGCCTTCCTGCGCAAGTGGTTCGACTCGCACGCCTTCACCAGCCAGGACAGCGCCGAGTTCGAGCGCTTCATGGAAGCCGAGCTGATCTCGAAGAACCCGGGCAAGACCACCCACGACGAGATCCACGAGTGGATGCACTCGCCGGGCATCCCGTCGTTCGCGCCGGTGTCGAAGTCGGAAGGCTTCACCGCGGTGGACGAGCTGCGCGGCCACTGGCTGGCGGGCCACGCCAAGCCGGCCAACATGGACACGGCGAACTGGAACACCCAGCAGTGGGTGCATTTCCTGGAGGGCATGCCGGAGACGCTGAGCAAGGCGCAGCTGGCCGAGCTCGATGCCGCCTACCACTTCACCGGCACGCCGAACGGCGAGCTGGCGCAGCGCTGGTATCCGCTCACCGTGCGCAGCGGCTACACCGAGGCGCGTCCGGCGATGGCCGAGTTCCTCTCGCGCATCGGCCGCCGCAAGCTGATCATGCCGACCTACGCTGCGCTGGCGCAGACGCCGGACGGCAAGGCCTTCGCGCAGCAGGTCTTCGACAAGGCGCGCGCCGGGTACCACCCGATCACCACCGGATCGGTGGAGCAGACCCTGGCGGCGGGCAAGCCGAAGATCTGAAGGCCACGTGGCCCGACGGTTCCGCCTCGAACGCCGCCATCTGCTGATGGCGGCGTTTTTCCTTGCCCTCGCCTACGCGCTGGTCGGTTGGCTGCGGCCGGGCTGGGTGCTGGACGCGGAGTTCGCGCGCCTGCGCTGGCTGGCGGGCGCGCAGGAACACACGCTGGTCGCGGCGGGCCATCGCTGGCGCTACGTCGAATCCGGCGAGGGTCCGCTGGTGGTGCTGGTGCACGGCTTCACCGGCATGAAGGAAAACTGGCTGCCGCTGATGCGCGAATTGCGCGCGGACCATCGCGTGGTCGCGCCGGACCTGCCGGGCTGGGGCGAGAGCGAGCGCATCGCCGGCGCCGACTACGGGCCGGTGGCGCAGGCCGCGCGCTTGCGCGGGTTCCTCGCCGCATTGCCGCGTGCGCCCGGGACATCATCGAAACCCGCATTGCTGGTCGGCCACTCGATGGGCGGGCAGATCGTCGGCTTGCTGGCGGCGCGATCGCCGCAAGACGTCGGGCCGATCGTGCTGATGGATGCGGCGGGCGTCCCCTTCAAGGCCAATGCCTTTGGCCGCGATGTGCTCGCCGGGAAGAACCCCTTCCAGGTCCGCACGCGGGCGGACTTGCACCGCTACCTGGAAATCGTCTTCACCGATCCGCCCTTCGTGCCCTGGCCGGCGGATCGCGCGCTGGTGCAGCGGCGCCTGCGCGACGCCGCCTTCGAGCAGTCGGTGCTCGATCGCATCGGCCGCGGCCCGGAAGCGCTGCAATTGTCGCGAGAGCTGCGCGCGATCCGCTCGCCGGTGCTGCTGCTGTGGTGCCGCGACGACAAGGTGATCGACGCCAGCGCGGCCGACGTCTTCGCCGCCGGCTTGCCCGACAGCCGCACGGTGCTGCTCGACGGGTGCGGCCACATGCCGATGATGGCGGCGCCGGGCGAGGTGGCGAAGGTGCTGCGGATGGCGCCGAAGCCGGCGCCCGCGGGCGAGTGACCGGCGCTCAGCGCGTCAGCGCGTCCAGGTAACCCGGCGCCAGGTCGATGTCGTTGTGGCCCACGCCCGGCAGCGTGACCGCGCGCGCCACGCCCGGCGCGAAGGCCTGCAGGAGCCGGCGCGCGTGCCGTGGCGGGATCACCTGGTCGTGCTCGGCGATCACCAGCGTGGTCGGCACGCGCAGGGCGGCGGCGCGCCGCGCGGAGTCGTAGCGGTCGCGCACCAGCCAGTCGACCGGGAAGGCGGGGTAATGCGCGGCGGCAATCGCCGCGATGCTGTCGTAGGGCGTGACCAGCACCAGCCTGGTCACCGGTCGCGCGGCGGCGACCTGCACCGCCACGCCGGAGCCCAGGCTGCGGCCGATGACGGTGATGCGGCCGTGGCCGCGGTGGGCGCGGTCGAACATCGCCAGCGCGTCACCCACCAGCGCGGCTTCGCTGGGCTCGCCCTGGCTGCCGCCGTAGCCGCGGTAGTGCAATGCGTAGATGGCCGCGCCCGGGAACATCGCCGCCAGCGCAGGCACCGTGCGCGACACGTCCTCCGCATTGCCGCCAAAGTAAAGCACCGCCTCCGGGCCCGGCCGCGGCTGCACCGACGCCAGCACCTTCGCATCCGGTCGGTGCAGTACCTCCACCGGCACCTGCGCCAGGCGCGTGCGCACCGGGTAGTACAAGAGGCTGCGCTGGTTGGCCCACAGCAACGCGCAGGCGCCGAGGTAGAGCAGCGCCACCACCAGCGCCAGCTTCAGCAACAGGCGAATGACCGCGGGACGAGCGGAGACGGCCGGCATCGCTCAGGGCAGCGGACGGTTGAAGACCAGCGCGGCCACCATCACCATCACCACCGCGGCGACGAAGAACGCCAGCATGCCGAGCACGCCGAGCAGCAGGGGCAGGCCCCAGCCGCGGCGCGCGTAAGCCTCGCCGTAACGCTCCTTCACCAGCCGCGCCTGCGGCTTGGCCGACGCGAAGTACCAGGCCAGCAACAATCCCAGGCCGCCGGTGCGACTGAGCCCGTCGAGCGCCTTGTTCTCCGGCAACGCGATCGAGGCGCCGGCCAGCCCCAGCATCACGACCACGCTGGCGACGATCCACCAGCCCTGCTGCGCGGCCCGCGTGGGGTCGCCCAGGGTGCGCCAGTTGCGCATGTGCAGCCAGGCGCCGAAGACCGGCGAGAACAGCAGGCTCCAGCTGGCGGCGGCGTTGGGGTTCCAGAGCAGCGGGCGGTCGTCGGCACGACCGACTTCGGCGACGGCGGCTTCGGGGGCGGCGTAGGGGTTGTCCATGGATCGGGTTCCTGCGGGGAAGGTCAGAGCCAGCGCCGGACCCGCCGGCGGTAGGCGTCGAAGCTCTCGCCGAAGCGTTCGCGCAGCGCGCGTTCCTCCGGAAGGATCTGGAAACGCGTGATGTAGGCGACGAAGAACGCCGGCCCGAGCAACGTCACCGGCGCCGCCAGCCAAGCCGCCCAGGCCAGCAGCAGCGAGGCGAAGCCGACGTACATCGGGTTGCGGGTGAACCGGTACACGCCCGCGACGACCAGGGCCGACGCGGCCTCCGGCTTGAGCGGGTTGACGGTGGTGTGCGCGCGGCGGAACGCTGCGCCCGCGGGTGCCAGGAAAGCCAGGCCGATCACCGCCAACGCCACGGCCAGGCCGACCCGTACCGGGAAAGGAAGCGCGGGAGGCGCCGATTGGCGAGCGAGCCACCACATGCCGAGCGCGGCGAGCGCGCCGACGAGCGGCGGCGGGATCCGGTGTTCGAACCAGCGCATGTCGCGTCCCCCCGGCAGGCGGTTCAGAGCCCGCTACGAGTGCCGACTTTACTCTAGCGACCTAGCGATGGAACCACGCGAGGAGGGGCCATGCCGCACCAGCACCTGCGTTTCGGGAAGGGCTTCAAGGTCGCGTTGTCCAACGCGCGGGCGCAGGCGGCGACGATGGTGATCGAGCCCGGCCAGTCCGAGGGCGGGCCGGACAACGCCCACCTACCGGGCCGACGGCGATGAGCTGCCGCGCGGCAAGCCGTGAAGCCGGCTCACCCCTCGGGCAGGGAATACTCGAGCTCGTAGGAATGCACGCCATCGGCGATCGCCAGGCGGAATTCGCCGCGCAAGCCCACCAGCTCGCCGGTGCCCGAGTCGGGCACCACGCGGATCGCCAGGGTCTGCGCGCCGCGGTCCATGCTGCCGTCGTGCTGCAGCACGAAGCTGCCGCTGCGCCCGTGCAGGGTGCCGGTCACGCGTTCGATGGCCACGTAGCCAGCCGAACCTTTGGTCGCCGTCAACGCCGACAACATCTGCCCGCGCGTCGTCGCCCGCAGGTCGCCGGTGATCACCTTGTCGATGGACATCCGGCCGAGCTGGTTCCCGTCGCCGTCGGCGTCGGGTTCATCGAGTGCTGCGAGCTTGACCTCGAAGGTACCGCGTGCGATCGGCATGGTCCTCACCTCAGGCGGTGCCCGCGCCGCGCGCGGACACGTGGAGGGCTGCCGCCGCGCCGAGCGCGACGACGGCCACGATATCGGCCACGACCACGCGCGTCACTGCGGGATTGAGTCCGGAAGTCGACCAGGCCAGCACCAGGAACGAGAGTGCGCTCGCGCCCCCGACCAGCAGGGCAGTCGTCCGCAGCGCCGGCACGAAAGCCGAGGTGGCCAGCAGGATGCCGACGATGCCGAACAGCACGGCGCGATGGCGCATCAGCAGCACGAGGTTGGGGTCGTCCATCGCAACGCCGTAAAGCGCCTGCAGGCGCTCGGCGCCGAGCACGCCGGCGACGGGCAGCAGGTGGATCAGTGCCGCGACCAGCAGGCAGGCGACGGTGGCGTAACGCATGGGATGGGGGCCCCTGGAACCGTGGCGCCAGCTTAGCGCGATGGCGGGTCGCGGTCCGCGTCGGGATTGCGCCAGGTCGGCAGATGCCAGATCCAGGCCGTGACGCCGAGCGCGGTCGCCACCATCAGGCCCTTGAGCACCGGCGAGGCGACCTTGGAGGTCGCGTACGCAATGGACGGCCACATCATCAGCATCGCCAGCACCTTGCCGCGCAGCGGGATGCCCTGGCCCTCCTCGTAGCGCCGGATGTAGGCGCCGAGCCTGCCCTGGTTCAGCAGCCACCGATGCAGGCGTTCCGACCCGCGCACGTAGCAGGCGGACGCAAGCAGCAGGAAGGGCGTGGTCGGCAGGAGGGGCAGGAATATCCCGATGATTCCCAGCGCCAGGCTCAGCGTGCCGGCGACCACCAGCAGGATGCGGACCGGGCGCGAAGCGACCACGCGCCCGGCGATCTCAGAACACCCGCAGCGCCGCCACCGCCACCAGCGCGAACAGCACCAGCGAGGACAGCGAGAACAACGCGAAGCGCGTGGGGATGTGGTTGACCAGGGCCTGCTGCAGGCTGTGCACGACGCGCAGCGCGACGTAAGCCCAGGCCAGCCCCATCGCCAGCGGCGATGAAACCCCCAGCATCGCCAGCGCCAGCGCGACGGCGAAGAACACCGTCGGCTGCTCCATCAGGTGGTTGTAGTTGTCGGCCTTCCAGCGCACCTGCGGCGGCAGCTGCGCCATCTGCTCCCCGCGCGGCGCGTTCGGGTCCAGGCGCATGCGCGCCTTCATGATCGCGGGGATGCGGGTGACGTACATCCAGAACCACATTACCCCGGTCCAGAGCGCGAGGGCCACCACAGGGCCCAGCATCGGCGGCGTACCAGTCATGCGAAGGCTCCCTGGGTCGTCAGTGGATCAGTGCATCCCGGCCCGCGACTTGTCGCGGATCGCCTTGAAGGCATTGCCTTCGCGGTAGTTCGGCCAGGCGCGGTCGAGCGACAGGGTCTTGCCGACGCCGTAGAGCGCGTTGAGGTCCTGCACGATGCCGCGCAGGTCCCACTCCGGGTCGAACTGGTCGCCGGGCTTGTGGTAGCGCTTGGCGGTGTAGTCGTCGAGCACCGACAGGCCGTAGTCGCGGCCCTTGTCCACGTGGTCGGTGCCGCCCTTGGCGTACAGCGCCGGCACGCCGGCCTTGGCGAAGCTGAAGTGGTCGGAGCGGAAGAACTGGCCCTTCTCGGGCGCGCTCTCCGGCACCAGGGTGCGGCCCTGCTTGTCCGCGATCGGCTTGATCACGTCCTCCAGTTCGCTGTTGCCCAGCCCGACGATGATCATGTCGCGCGTCGGCCCCACCACCGGCAGCGCATCGATGTTCACCACCGCCACGGTCTTCGCGAGCGGCACCACGGGATGCGCGGCGTAATAGGCCGAGCCGAGCAGGCCCGACTCCTCCAGCGTGACCAGCAGGAACACGATGCTGCGTTCCGGCCGCGGCTTCTGCACGGTGAACTGCTCGGCGATTTCCAGCACGCCGGCCACGCCGGTGGCGTTGTCGATGGCGCCGTTGTAGATGTTGT
>CBININ010000004.1:0-22762 GCA_966250755.1 uncultured Gammaproteobacteria bacterium
GTGTCGCTCGGCGGGACACGCCGCAAGTCCGTCCCTGTAGGCTAATCGGCGACGTCCCTGTCGCCGTTTGTCCCGCCGAGCGACACCGGCCACCGCACAGCCCTACACTGTCGGCATCGGTGGGAGGGTCGCGAGGAATCCCGCCTTCGATTGAGGAGTGGTTTTCATGACCGAACGCAAGCCGCCGTCGCCGTATCGTGGGCCGCCCAGTGGGCCGCGGCCGGACAAGCGGGAGCGGGAGCGGCAGCGCGCACCGCATGCGGCTCGCGCGGAACACGCGCGGCCGGGCGCCGAGGATCGCGATCGGCGGGAGCGCGCGCACGCGTCACGAACCACGCATCACGACGCGGAAACGTCGCACCCGGAGCCCGTCGAGCCGAGGGCGCCGCAGGAGCAGCGGCTGTACGGGCTCAACGCCTGCCTGGCGGCGTTCCGGCACCGGCCGGAGGCGCTGCGCAAGGTGTGGTTGCTGGAGTCGCGGATCCCGGCCTTGAAGGCGGTGCTGGCGTGGTGCGTGCAGCATCGGCTCGGTTACACCATCGTCGAGGCCGATGACCTCGAGCGCCTGAGCGGGAGCGCGCACCACGAGGGCGTGGTGTTCGGCATGCTGCCCGCACCGGAGCCGACGCTTTCGGCCTGGCTGCGGCACCTGCCCGCGGGCCCCTGCATCGCACTCTGGCTCGATGGGGTCGGCAACCCGCACAACTTCGGCGCGATCGCACGCAGCGCGGCGCATTTTGGCGCCTCGGCCTTGCTGCTGCCGAAGGCCTCGGCGCTGGGCTGGTCGGGCGCCGCCGCGCGCGTCGCCGAAGGCGGTGCCGAGGCCTTGCCGCTGGTGCGCCTGGGGCGCAGCGACAACGCCATCGCGCAGCTGGCCTCGGCGGGATTCGTGCTGGCCGCCACCGACGTGCGCCAGGGCCGCTCGCTCCATGCCGCGAAACTTCCGGAGCGGCTCGTGCTGGTGCTCGGCGCCGAACAGGGCGGCGTGGACCCCGCGCTCGCACAGGCTTGCGAACTGAAGCTGATCATCCCGGGCAGCGGCGCGGTGGAAAGCCTCAACGTGGCCGCCGCGGCGGCCGTGCTGCTGTCGGAATGGCGGCGCCAGCGCGGGACGTCGCGCTGACGCCAGGCAAGGCAATGGCTCAGGGCGCGGCCGGCGGCGAGCGGCCGAAGTCCACCGGCGACTGCGCCGCGGCGTAGGTCATCACCGCATAGGCCGCCACTTGCTGGTCCAGGTCGGTGGCCTTGATCTTGTCGAGCGTGTCGTTAGCGGTGTGGTGCAGGTCGAAGTAGTCGCTGCCGTCCTGCTGCAGGTCCGCCCACGGCATCCCCAGCTTTGCAAACGGGCCGATGTCCGGGCCCGGGCTGCCGCCGGTGGCTTCGTAGGCGATGCCCAGCGGCGCCAGCAATGCGCCGATCTGCTCGATGACCGGCCGCGCCTCGGTTGCCACGCCGGCGCGGAAGGCATAGATGCGGCCGGCGCCGAAGTCGCTCTCCGCGCCCAGCTGCTGCAGGTCGAGCTGGTCCTTGTGCGTCTCGGCGTAGGCGCGGCCGCCGTACAGGCCCTGCTCCTCGTTGGCGAAGGCGATCACGCGGATCGTGCGGCGCGGTGCGTCCTTGAGCTTGCCGATCATGGCGCCCGCGGCCATGGTGATGGCCACGCCGGCGCCGTCGTCGATCGCGCCCGTGCCGAGGTCCCAGGAATCGAGGTGGCCGCCGATCACGACGACTTCGTTCGCGAGCTTGCCCTTGCCGGTGATCTCGCCGATCACGTTGTAGGTTTGCTTGGTGTTGCCGGTCATGCCGACGTCGAGGTCGAGGCGGATCTTCACCGGCTGGCCACGACGCAGCATGTTCGAGAGCAGGTCGGCGTCGGGATTGGACAGCGCGGCGGCGGGGATCTGCCGGGCGCCGTCGGGATAGCGCTGGTTGCCGGTGTGCGGGAAGCGGTCGGTGTCGGTGCCGATCGAGCGGATCACCAGCGCCACCGCGCCCTTGGCCGCGGCGTCCGAGGCGCCGCTGCGCGCCGCGACCGCGGGTCCGTACCCGTGACCGTCGCGGAAGCGCTCCATGCGGTTGGCGATATAGGCGATCCTGCCATCGAGCGACCCGGCCGGAGCCGCCTTGAGCGCATCGAGGGTGGCGAACTCCACCACCTCGGCCTCGAGCGGCGTCGCGCCGGTGCCCACGGTGCCGCCCAGCGCGGTCAGGTGCAGCGGCTGCGGGAAGGGCGAAAGCACCTCGCCGCGCTCGTGCCGGCGTTCCCAGGTCGGGAAGCTCACGGGCTCGAGGGTGACCGTGTCGTAGCCCAGCGCCTTGAACTTCGCCTGCGCCCACTCGACCGCGCGGTCGAAGGCGGGCGTGCCGGCCATGCGCGGGCCGACCTCGGTGGTCAGCGATTCGACGATGGCGTAGGCGCCGGTGTCGGACTGCGCGGCGGCGACGAAGGCTTGCGCCTGCGCGACGGTCTTCGCATCCAGCGGGCCGTCGGCGGCGAAGGCAGGCGCGGAGGCGGCGGCGAAGGCGGCCACCAGGGCGAGGCAGAGGGGCGAGCGCAGCATCATTCGATTCTCCAAAAGAGAGGGCGCCGGCGAGCGGCGCCCTCGGGCAATCCAGGGGTGAAGCTTAGCGCGCGCGCAGGCTGTCGCGGATCTCGCGCAGCAGCACGACTTCCTCGGTCGGCGGCGCCGGTTCCGCGGGCGCGGGCGCAGGCGCGCGGCGCAGGCGGTTGATCGCCTTGACCGCGACGAAGATCGCGAAGGCGACCAGCAGGAAGTCGATGATGCTCTGCAGGAAGGCGCCGTAGCGCAGCAGCACCGCGGCCGCGGCCTCGGTGCCGTCGGGATTGAGCTGCGCCGGCGTGAGCACCACCGCCAGGTCGCTGAAGTTGACGCCGCCGAGGATCTTGCCGATCACCGGCATGATGATGTCGTTGACCAGCGAGGTGACGATCTTGCCGAAGGCGCCGCCGATGACCACCGCGACCGCGAGGTCGACGACATTGCCGCGAACCGCGAACTCCTTGAACTCGGACAGGAAACTCATGGCGTGCCTCCGGTGCTGTGGGTGGACGGGTGGTGGACTAGACGATGCGGCCCTCGGCCTGCGCCAGGCCGTCGATGCCGGCGCGCAGGCGGTCGCCGCGCTGCAGGGCGGCCACGCCCGCGGGCGTGCCCATCATGACGAGGTCGCCCGCGCGCAGCACGAACAGCTTCGAGAGCTCGTGCAGGATCTCCGGCACCGGGAACACCATGTCGGTGAGCGGCGCGGCCTGGCGCGGCGTGCCGTTGACCTCCAGCCACAGCCGGCCGGTCGGCACGCCGCCGCTGGCGGGGACGATCGCGCCCATCGGCGCGGAGTGGTCGAAGCCCTTGGCGATGTCCCAGGGCAGGCGCTTGTCCTTGGCCTCGGCCTGCAGGTCGCGGCGGGTCAGGTCGAGGCCGACCGTGTAGCCGAAGACCAGCGCGAGCGCGTCCTCGACCGGCACTTCGCCGTTCGCGTCACTGCCCAACGCGACCACCAGCTCGACTTCGTGGTGCAGGTCGGCGGTGGCGCCGGGGTAGGGGATGTCGCCGATCTCGACCGCGGCGTCGGCGGGCTTCATGAAGAACACCGGGCGGCCGCGCGACACCTCGGCGCCCATCTCCTTCGCGTGATCGGCGAAATTGCGGCCCACGCAATAGATGCGGTGCACGGGGAAGCGTTCGGCGCGGCCGGCGATCGGCAGCGCGGTGGCGGGCGGGGCGGGAAACGCGAGTGCGGTCACGGGCGACGTTGGGGCGGCGCGATGGCGAAGCCCCGAGTCTAGCGGCTCGCTACGGCAATGGGGTCGCCTGGCGCGGGACTCAACGCAGGCCGAGCGTGGCCGTATGCTTCTCGATGACGGTGTACTGCGCGTCGATGACCTTGGCCTCGACCGGCACGGCGGCGGGCTTGCGCAGCATGCGGCGTACCGCGGCGAAGGCCAGCATGCCCAGGCCGACGAACAGGCCCACGACCACCAGGCCGGCGAGCACGACCAGGCCCAGCAGGCCCAGCACCAGGCGCAACAGCGGATGGCGCGGCTTGCTCGGGGTGTAGGTGAAGAAGCGATGGACGAAAATCGGCATGGGGGGACAGGTAAAATTGACACCGGGGAAACGGAGTGTGCCCATGGCCGGCGAGGAAAGTGTAAGTGCTTCGTTAATCCGCCGGTCAGGATTGCCTGAATCCGGGATCGTGGCCCTGGACGGCCTGATCGACGGCGAAACTGGGTCGATCATCGTTGAAATCACCGGGTTGGAGATCCGTGCCTGGGTCAACGCCTGCCCCCACCAGGGGCGCCGGCTGGACTACGCGCCAGGTCGTTTCCTGATCGACGGCGGCAACCTCGTGTGCGCCGCCCACGGCGCCAGTTTCCGCCGCGGCGACGGGCTTTGTGTCTCGGGTCCCTGCCGCGGCGAGTCATTGCAGGCGCTCGCGGTGGAACGGCTTCCGGACGGCGACCTGCGGGTCGCGGGCTTCCGCCTGGCCTGACCAGGCGAGGCGTCAGAACATGAGGTTGACCGCGACCAGCGTGATCAGCAGGTAGCCCAGCGTGAGCGGCGCGCCAGCCCGCCACATGTCGCGCGGCCGGTACCCGGCCGGGCCGCTGATCATCGACAGCACCGGATTGGAATGGGTCAGGAAGTTGTTGGAAGCCGACAGCGCCACCAGCATTGCCGCCGCCAGCGGGCTACTGCCGGAGGCCAGGGCCACGTTGATGGCCATCGGCACCATCACCACGGTGGCGCCGACGTTGCCGATCACCAGGCTGAAACTGATCGTCAGCACGCCGACCGCCGCCTGCAGCGCCCACCACGGCACCGACGGACCGACCGCCTCGATGGTCTGCTGCGCGACCCAGTTGGCCGCGCCAGTGGAATCCATCGCCCAACCCAGCGGGATCAGGCAGGCCATCAGGAAGACCGTCTTCCAGTTCACCGCCGCATAGGCGGCGCGACGGGCACGGGAAGGATCGTCGTCAGCGCCAGGAACATCGAGGCCACGAACAGGCCCAGCGCCCAGCGCAGCTTGTGCGGGCGCTGCTCCTGCTTGGGATAGTCGGTGACCACGACGAAGTCGCGGTTGGCGCCGGCCTGGCCCAGGTCCGACCAGAAGCTGTGGAAGACCAGCATGTCGCCCGCCCGCAGCGGCAGCTCGCGGATGTCGGCGCGCATCACCTTCTTGTCGCGGTTGATCGCCAGCAGGCTGATGCCGAACTTCTTGCGCAGGCGCAGCTGCGCCTGGGTGCGGCCGATGAACTGCGAGGTCGGAGGCACCACCGCCTCGGAAATGCCGGCGCGGTTGGGGTCGAACAGCTCGCTGAAGTTGCGCAGGCGCGCCGACAGCTTGAGCTGGTTGGCCTCGGCATAGGCCTGCACCGTCTCGCGCCGGCCCAGCACGCCGATCACGCTGCCCACCCACAGCATCTCGTCCGCCGCGGGCGAGAGCCGTGCCTCGCTGCCGGTGAGCAGTGCAAGGTAAAGCGGTGCGTCGGGCTGCGCTTCGGCCTCGCCCACCGACATGCCCACCAGCGGGCTCTCCGCGCCGACGGTGAGCTCGAACACGTCGCCTTCGATGCCGTAGGCCTGGGCGAAGTAGCTCTCGGTGCGCGCCGGGGTGATCGCTTCCTGGGAACGGTCTTCCTTCGGCAGCCAGCGCCGGCCCGGGTAGCGGTAGTACAGCAGGCCGAGCACCAGCAGGGTCAGGCCGATCGGCAAGGGCTGGAACATGGGAAAGGGACGCAGCGTTTCCGCGCCCGAGGGCAGGTTGCGGTTGGCGGACTGCACCAGGTCGTTGAGCAGCAGCAGCGGCGAGTTGCCGACCATGGTCAGGCCGCCGCCCATGATCACCGCCGCCGAGATCGGGAACAGCATGCGGCCCAGCGACACGCCGGTGCGCGTGGACAGGCGCGAAGCGACCGGCAGGAACAGCGCGGTGACCGACGGGTTCTGCATGAAGCCCGACAGCAGCCCGGCCACGCCCGAGGTCCACAGGATCAGCCGCTCCTCCACCCCGCGCGAGCGCCGCAGCAGCCAGGCCGAGAGCCGGTGCAGCGCGCCGGTATGGTCCAGGCCCGCGCCCAGGATCATGGTCGCCATGATGCTGATCACCGCGTTGCCGGAGAAACCCGAGAACAGTTCCTCGGTGGGCACGATGCGGGTGACGCCCAGCGCCACCAGGACCACCAGCGCGGTGGCGTCGCTGCGGATCCGCGGGAACACGAACATGGTCATGGTGAACACGACCAGGCCCAGCACCAGCACCATGTCCCGCGTCAGTTCCAGGTCCGTGCCCATGGTCAGCGCCGGCGGTACAACAGGTCCCAGACCCCGTGGCCGAGCCGTTGGCCGCGGGTTTCGAAATGCGTCTGCCGCCGCCATTCCGGCCGTGGCACCGCCTGGCCCGGGCCCGCGACATTCTCCAGCTGCGGCTCGGCGTCGAGCACCTCCCACATCTGCCGCGCGTAATCCTCCCAGTCGGTGGCCAGGTGCAGCAGGCCGCCGGGCGCGAGCCTGGCGCAGAGCAGGCGCACGAACTCCGGGTTCACCAGCCGGCGCTTGTGGTGGCGCTTCTTGTGCCAGGGATCGGGGAAGTAGATCCGCACTTCCGCCAGCGCGCCGTCGGCAATCTCGTTCCTGAGCACCTCGACCGCGTCGTGCTGGTACACGCGCACGTTGTCCAGATCCTCGGCGGCCAGCAGGTTGAGCAGGCGGCCGACGCCGGGGCCATGGACCTCGATGCCGATGAAGTTGCGGTCGGGCTCGTTCTTCGCCGCGAAGGCCAGCTGCTCGCCGTTGCCGAACCCGATCTCCAGCACCAGCGCCGCGCGCCGGATGAAGGCCTCGTCGACATTGCCGCGCGCGCCGGTGTAGTCCAGCCCGAAGCGCGGCCAGTGCAGTTCGAAGGCGCGCCGCTGCGCCGGCGTGGCGCGGCCCTGGCGCAGCACGAAGCTGCGGATGCTGCGCTCGCGCAGGCTCGGGTCAGGCGGCGCCGCGGGCCGGGAGGCGTCGCTGGCCATCGCTCAGAAGAACAGCCCGTCGATCGGCGAGGAGGCATTGGCGTGGCGCTTGCGCGGAATGCGCCCGGCGAGGAAGGCGTCGCGACCGGCCTCCACCGCCAGCCTCATCGCCCGCGCCATCCGGATCGGGTCGCGCGCGCCGGCGATGGCGGTGTTCATCAGCACGCCGTCGCAGCCCAGTTCCATCGCGATCGCCGCGTCCGAGGCAGTACCGACGCCAGCATCAACAATAATCGGCACCTTGGCGTTCTCGATGATCTCCAGCAGGTTCCACTTGTTCTGGATGCCCAGGCCTGAACCGATCGGCGCGGCCAGCGGCATCACCGCCACGCAGCCGATGGCTTCCAGGCGCTTGGCGAGGATGGGATCGTCGGAGGTGTAGACCATCACCTGGAAGCCGTCCTTCACCAGCGCCTCGGCCGCCTCGATCGTCTGCACGACATCCGGGAACAGGGTGCGCTCGTCGCCGAGCACCTCGAGCTTGACCAGCGCGTGGCCGTCGAGCAGTTCGCGCGCGAGCTGGCAGGTGCGCACCGCGTCGGCGGCGTTGTAGCAGCCGGCCGTGTTGGGCAGGATGGTGTAGCGCTCCGGCGGCAGCACGTCCAGCAGGTTGGGCTGGTCCTTGTGCTGGCCGAGGTTCATGCGTCGCAGCGCGACCGTGACAATCTGCGCCCCCGCGGCCTCGGTGGCCAGGCGGGTCTGCTCGAGGTCGCTGAACTTGCCGGTGCCGGTGAGCAGGCGGGAGCGGTAGGGCCGGCCCGCGATGATCAGCGGGTCGTCAGGCAGGGCGGCGTGAGTCATTGCGCGATTATGGACTCATGCATCGCGCGGCTCCACCTTCTACCCGCCGCCAATGGCCTGGATGATCTCGATCCGGTCGCCGTCGGCGAGCGCCTGCGTCAGATGGCGGCCACGCGGCACGATGGCCTGGTTGAGTTCCACCGCCACGCGGCGGTCGGCCAGGCCGATCGCCTCGAGCAGGGCGGCGACGGTCAGGGGAGCGTCGAAATCGCGGGATTCCCCATTGAGCATGAGCTTCATCGGGGTGGATTCTAGCGCGGGGCCGGGGCCATAATGCCCCGGCGAGCGCGGGTGTAGCTCAATGGTAGAGCTGTTGCTTCCCAAGCAACTGACGAGGGTTCGATTCCCTTCACCCGCTCCAGCTTGCCCCCATAATCGCCGGCAGCGGCCCCCCGGCCGCCGGAGCCGCGATGCCCAGTCCCCCCGCCGCCGACGACCCCGAAGCTCTCCGCCGCCATGCCGCCTGCCTGCTCGCCTTGCAGGACGTGGCGCAGCAGCGTCGACGGCTGGCCGACGAACTGGACGCCTTGCACGCCAGCCTGAGCTGGAAACTCACCGCGCCCCTGCGCCGGCTGCGCCGGCTGCTGCAGCCGCCTCCGGTGCCGCGTCCCGCGCTCGCGACTTGCGAGCCGGGCGACGCCGATGCACTGGCCGATCCGACCGCGCTGCTGCGGCAAAGACTGGGGCTCGCGCCGTCGCCCGCCGCCGGTCCGGCGCGCTTGCTGGTGGACGTCACCGAGATGGCGCGCGAGGACCTGCTCGGCGGCATCCACCGCACCACGCGCCGCATCCTCGCCGAGTGGCTGATGCAACCGCCGCCGGGCCTGCGGGTCGAGCCGGTGCGGCTGTGCGCGGCGGGCGGTTACGTGCACGCGCGCGGCCTGCTGGCGCGGATGCTCGGCCTGGCGCCGGGTGGGGCCGGCGCCGATGTCGCGGTGGTACCGCGCGCCGGTGACGTCTTCGTCGGGCTGGACCTCTTGCGGGACCACGCCGCGGTCGCCGCGCCGGCGGTGCAGGCATTGCGCGACGGCGGCGCGCGTGTCGCCTTCGTGCTGTACGACCTGCTGCCCCTGCAGCATCCCGAGTGGTTTCCCGAGGGCATGGACGCGCGTTTCGCCGACTGGCTGCAACTGGTCGCCCGCACGGCCGACCGCGTGGCCTGCATCTCGCGCACGGTCGCGGGCGAGGCCGCTCCCGCGCTGGCGGAGCGCGTGCCGTCGCCGCCGCGGCTGCTGCACTTCCCGCTTGGCTGCGACCTGGTCGCGCTCACGCCGCCGCGGCGTGGACTGCCCCCACGCCACGCCGGGCGGGTGCGCTGGCTGATGGTGGGCACGGTCGAGCCGCGCAAGGGCCATGCGCAAGCGCTGGACGCCTTCGATCGCCTGTGGGCGGAGGGCGCCGACGTCGAGCTGGTGGTGTGCGGGCGCGCCGGCTGGCGGGTCGACGCCCTGCTGTCGCGGCTGTCGGCGCATCCGCGGCGCGGGCAGCGCCTGCACTGGCTGGAGGCGGCCGACGATGCCGAACTGCTCGCTGCCTACCGCGGCAGCGACGTGCTGCTGGCGGCCTCCTGCGGCGAAGGCTACGGCCTGCCCCTGGTCGAGGCCGCCGCCCAGGGCCTGCCCGTGCTGGCGCGCGACCTGCCGGTCTTCCGCGAGGTGGCGGGCGAGGGCGCCGACTATTTCGACACCGAGGACGGGGACGAACTCGCGGCGGCATTGCGCGGGTGGATGCACCGCCGCGCAACGGGGGCCGTGGCCGATCCGTCGCGGATGCACCTGCGCGACTGGCGGGGCGCCGCGGCCGCGCTCGTGGCCGAACTGATGCGCGACTGAACCCCCTCGACGCGGCAGGTTTGGGCCCCGCCCGGGCCGCCGGTTATGATTCGCGACCCCCGCTTCATGCGCGCCGCGCCCAAGGTTGCCCGTGCTGGACCTGTTCCGCGCCCTGTGGCGTTACCGCTTCTTCGTGGCGTCCTCGGTCCGCAACGAGTTCCGCGCGCGGGTCGCGCGCAGCCACTTCGGCGCGGCCTGGATGGTGCTGCAGCCATTGGCGCAGGTGGCCATCTTCACCCTGGTGCTGTCCGAGGTGCTGGCCGCCAAGCTGCCGGGCGTGGCCAGCGCCCACGGCTACGCCATCTACCTGATGGCTGGCATGCTGGTGTGGTCCCTGTTCCTGGAGATCGCCTCGCGCTGCCTGACGATCTTCGTGGACAACGGCGCGCTGCTCAAGAAGATCGTGTTCCCGCGCATCTGCCTGCCGATCATCGTGGTCGGCAGCGCGCTGGTGAACAGCCTGCTGCTGTTCCTGGCGATGGTGGGCATCTTCGCGCTGATGGGCCAGCCGCCAGGCTGGGAGCTGCTGTGGCTGGCGCCGGTGCTGGCGCTGACGGTGGCCTTCGCGCTCGGCCTCGGCCTGCTGCTGGGCGTACTCAACGTGTTCGTGCGCGACGTCGGCCAGGTGATGGCGATCGTGCTGCAGCTGTGGTTCTGGATGACGCCGGTGGTGTACGTGGCCTCGGTGGTGCCTGCCTCATTCCGCGGGGTACTGGCATGGAACCCGCTGGCGCCGCTGGTGCAGGCCAGCCAGCAGGCGATCCTTTACCAGCGCGCGCCGGAACTGGCTTCGCTGGGCTGGGTGGCGCTGGTGGCGGCCTTGCTGCTCGCCGCGGCCCTGCTGCTGTTCCGCCGCGCCTCGCCCGACATGGTCGACGTGCTGTGAGCGCAGCCTCGCCCGGCAAGGCGTCCGCATCGTGAGCGCGCCCGCGCTGGTCGTGCACGACCTCGGCAAGGCCTATCGCACGTATGCCGGCGAATGGCGGCGCGTGCTGTCGTGGATCGGCGTGCCGGCCCAGGCGACCAGCGAGCACTGGGCGCTGCGGCACGTCAGCTTCACGCTGGCGCGCGGCGAGGCCCTCGGAGTGGTAGGACAGAACGGCGCTGGGAAGAGCACCCTGCTCAAGCTGGTCACCGGCACCGCGCGCGCGAACGAAGGCAGCGTGGCGCTGTCGGGTCGCGTGGCGGCGATCCTGGAACTGGGCATGGGCTTCTCGCCGGACCTGACCGGCCGCGAGAACTGCCGCCATGCCGCCGGCCTGATGGGCCACGACCAGGCCAGGATCGAGGCGATGCTGCCGGAAATCGAGGCTTTCGCCGAGATCGGCGACTACTTCGACCAACCCGTGCGCACCTACTCGAGCGGCATGCAGATGCGCGTGGCCTTCGGCGTGGCCACCGCCGTGCGCCCCGACGTGCTGATCGTGGACGAGGCGCTGGCGGTGGGCGACGCCTATTTCCAGCACAAGAGCTTCGACCGCATCCGCCGTTTCCGCGAGGCCGGCACCGCGCTGCTGATCGTCTCCCACGACAAAGCCGCGGTGCAGCAGTTGTGCGACCGCGCCCTGCTGCTCGACCAGGGCCGGATGATCCGCGACGGCGGCGTGGAGGAGGTGATGGACTACTACAACGCCATCATCGCCGAGCGTGAGAACCAGACCGTCACCGTGACGCGCCTCGACGATGGCCGCGTGCAGACCACCTCGGGCAGCGGCGAGGCCAGGGTCGAGTCCATCAGCCTGCACGATGCCGCCGGCGCGCCGGTCGAGTTCGTCGGTGTCGGCCAGCCGGTCGAATTGCGCATCCGCGCGCGCGTCCACGCCGCGCTGCCACGCCTGGTGCTGGGCTACATGATCCGCGACCGCCTCGGCCAGCCGATCTACGGCACCAACACCCACCACACCGATCAGGCGCTGGAAGACCTGCCGGCCGGCGCCCTGGTCGAGTACGCGATCCGTTTCCCGATGAACCTGGGCGCCGGCACCTATTCCGTGTCCACCGCCCTGGTCAGTTCCGACACCCACCTGGAACACAACTACGAATGGCGCGACCTGGCGCTGATCTTCACCGTCGCCAACCTGGACAAACCGGTGTTCGTCGGCAGCGCCTTCGTCCCCCCGCAGATCGAGATCCACCGCCCGTGACCTTCACCAGCTACGCCCAGACCTACGAGGACGTGATGCTGGCGCGCGCCTTCGCCGGCCTCCGCGACGGTTTCTACATCGACGTCGGCGCCCAGGACCCGCGCTTCGATTCGGTCACCAAGGCCTTCTACGACCTGGGCTGGCACGGCATCAACCTCGAGCCGGTCGAACACTGGCACCGCAAGCTGGTCGCCGAACGCCCGCGCGACATCAACCTGTGCCTGGCCGCCGGTGACCACGAGGGCACGATCGAGTTCCACGAGACCGACGAAAGCGGCCTGTCCACCGCCAGCGCCGAGTTCGCCGCGCGCCACCGCGCGGAGGGCCATGCGCTGCGCACGCGCGAGGTGCCGGTGGCCACGCTCGACGCCATCTGCCGCGCACACGACGTGCGCGAGGTGCACTTCCTGAAGGTGGACGTGGAGGGCGCCGAGGCGGAGGTGCTGCGCGGCCTGGACCTGGCGCGGTTGCGGCCCTGGGTGATCCTGGTGGAGGCGACCGAGCCGAATTCTCGCGTCAGCACCCACGCGCAATGGGAGCACCTGGTCACCGGCCATGGCTACCGCCTGGTCTACCAGGACGGCCTGAACCGCTTCTACCTCGCGCGCGAGCACGAGGAACTCGCGCCGGCCTTCGCGTATCCGCCCAACATCTTCGACGACTTCGTGCGGCGCGAGCAGGTGGACCTGGAAGCCAGCTTGCGCGCGCAGATGGCGGAGATCGACACGCTATCGCATCGCCGCGCGGCGCTGATCGACGAGCTGGCGGCGCGCATCGCCACCGCGGAGGAGGCGAGGGCGGCGCTGCAGGCCCAGTCCGATGCCACCGTCGCGGCACTGCGCACCGAACTCGGGGCCAACCAGGCCGCGCATGCGCGCCTGCAGCAGCTGCTCGACGCGGCGCAGGCCGAACAACTGCGCCTGCACCAGGAATTCGCCCGCCTCACCGAAAGCCACCAGGCCGACCTGGCGACCCTGCGCCGGCTCGGCGCCGAGCACGAGGCCCTGCAATCACGCGAGCGCCGCCTGCAGGCGCGGATCGAGCAGGCCGAGCGCGGCCTGGCGCGGCTCTCTCGCGAGGTGCTGGAAGCGCAAGCCGCGCGCGAAGCCGCCAGCGCGCAGGCGCGACATGCGCTGGACGCGCACGCGGCCACGCTCGCGGCGCATGCGCAGTTGCAGGCGGACCACGCGCGGGTGCTTGCGAGCCGCTCGTGGCGCGTCACCCGTCCGCTGCGGGCGGCCAATGCCTTTCTGGCGCGCTTGCGCGAGCGCCTGCGCCGGCCGCCCCCGCCGGCCCGCCACGCCGACGCTACCGCCGCCGCCGAGGAAGACAGCCTGCTGCCCCTGAGCGAGGACGCCGAAGCCATCCTCGCCGCGCATCCGGTGCAGCCGTCCGCGGGGCGCGACGCATGAGGATCGTCCTCGACCTGCAGTCCTGCCAGAGCCCGGGCAGCCGGCACCGCGGCATCGGCCGCTATTCGCGCGCGCTCGCGCTGGCCATGCTGCAGGCCGATCGCGGCCACGAGTTCTGGATCGCGCTCAACGGCGGCCTGGGCGAGGCGGTGGAGGAGATCCGCGCTACGTTCGACGGCCTGCTGCCGCAGGAACGCATCGTGCTGTGGGACAACCCCTTCCCGCGCGTCGAGCACCAGCAGTCCGACCCCTGGGCCTGCCGCGTCGCCGAGGTGCTGCGCGAGGATTTCCTGCACGCGCTGCAGCCGGATGCGGTGCACGTCACCTCCCTGTTCGAGGGCTGGGACGACGTCATCGCCACCTCGATCGGGCGTGGCAGCCAGCCGTCGCCGCCGACCGCCGTCACGCTCTACGACCTGATCCCGCTGGCGATGGACGAAGTCTACCTGCAGGATCCGCCGACCCGGCGCTGGTACGAGCGCAAACTCGAGGACCTCAGGCGCGCCGATCGCTGGCTGGCGATCTCCGACTTCACCCGTCGCCAGGGCGTGGAGTTGCTGCAGTTGCCGGGCGAGCGCATCGCCAACATCTCGGGCTCGATCGATCCGGTGTTCCGCCGCCTGCCCGCCGATTCGCGCCGCGGCGAGGCGCTGGCGGCGCGCTACGGCATCTGGCGCCCGTTCGTGATGTACACGGGCGGCTTCGACCCGCGCAAGAACCTGGGCGGGCTGATCCGCGCCTACGCCAGTCTGCCGGCGGCGTTGCGCGAGCGTCGGCAGCTGGCGATCGTCGGCAGCCCGCCCTCGGACATCCTTGCCGAACTGCAGGGCGTGGCCCTGCGCGCCGGCCTGCGGCCCGACGAGGTGCGCTTCGTCGGCTTCGTCCCCGACGAGGACCTGGTCGGCCTGTACAACGCCTGCGAGTTGTATGTCTTCCCGTCGCGTTGCGAGGGCTTCGGCCTGCCGGCGCTGGAAGCGATGGCCTGCGGTGCGCCGGTCATCGCCGCCGACGCCACCAGCCTGCCGGAAGTGGTGGGTTATCCCGAATCGATGTTCGACCCGCAGTCCGATGCGGCGATGGGCGCCAGGATGGCGCAGGCGCTCAGCGACGAGGACTTCCGCGCGCGCCTGGTCGAGCACGGACGCGAGCGCGTGCGCCTGTTCTCGTGGTCGCATTCGGCCGAGGTCGCGCTGGATGCGATGGAAGCGATGGTCGCCGCCGCGGGCAGCGCCGCGAGCGGCGAAGACCGCGACGCCCGCCTGCACCGGCAATCGCAGTCCTTGCGCAAGGCCATCGGCGCGCATCGCCTTGGCATCGGCGAACAGCGCCGGCTGGCGGCCGCGCAATCGGAGAACCAGCCGCTGGGCCCGCGGCCGCGGCAACTGCTGGTGGACGTGTCCAACCTGGTGCGGCGCGACGCCGGCACCGGCATCCAGCGGGTGGTGCGCAACATCCTGCGCGAGTTGCCCGCGCTCGCGCCCGCCGGTTGGCAAGTGGAACCGGTGCATTTCGACGATGCCGGCGTTGGCTGGTACGCCCGCGACTTCGGCCGGCGCTTCCTGGGCGCGGCGGCGGCGCCTGGCAAGGACGGCGTGATCGACGCGCGGCCCGGCGACCTGTTCCTGGGCCTGGACCTGTCCGCGCACATCGTCCCCGTGCACCTCGAGCGTTTCGAGCGCCTGCGCCGCCGCGGCGTCGGCATGGTGTTCGTGGTCTACGACCTGATCCCGCTGTTGCGACCGGACTGCGTCAACCCGGTCAGCCTGCCGCTGTTCCATCGCTGGTACGAGGCGATCGGCGAGCTCGCCGACGGCCTGTGCTGCATCTCCCGCGCGGTCGCCGACGACCTCGCGCACTGGTGCGACCAGGGGCGCCCCGCGCGACGGCGGCCGCTGCGCATCGGCCACTTCCATCTGGGCGCCGACATGGATGCGCGCCAGGCCATGCCCGCCGACGCCTCGGCCTTTCCCTTCCTGTCCGCGCGACCGACGGTGCTGATGGTCGGCACCATCGAGCCGCGCAAGGGCTACGCGCAGGCCCTGGCGGCCGCGGAACGGCTGTGGGAGCGGGGCGCGGACATCAACCTCGCCATGGTCGGGCAGCCGGGTTGGCTGATGGAGGACTTCGCCGCCCAGCTGCGCACGCATGCGCAGGGCGGCCTGCGCCTGCACTGGTTCGACACCCTCGACGACGAAGGCCTGCGCGCGCTCTACGAAGGCTCCACCGTGCTGCTGGCGGCCTCGGAAGCCGAGGGTTTCGGCCTGCCCCTGGTGGAAGCCGCCCGCCACGGCTTGCCGATCCTGGCGCGCGACCTGCCGGTGTTCCGCGAGGTTGCCGGCGGGCACGCCGCCTGGTTCGACGGCTACGGCGCCGATGCGCTCGCCGACGCGCTGCAGGCCTGGCTGGCGATGTACGGCGAGGGACGCGCGCCGGCCTCGGCCGGCATGCCGGTGCTGGACTGGACGCAGAGCGCGCGCGAACTGCTGGACTGCGTGCTGGGCGGGCACTGGGACCGCGAGTGGCGGCCGGGGCCGCGCCATCGCTTCCCCGCCAACGATGCGCGACTCAAGCGCCAGGTCGGCGCCTTCGATCGCCAGCGCCTGTGCACGGACGGGCAGCCCGGCTTCCTCGTCTACGGGCCGTATGCCGTCCTGCCCGCGGGCCAGTACCGGTGCCGGGTACTCGGCGACTGGTTGCAGCCCGGGGGCGCGGCGGTTCTCGACGTGGTGGTGGCGCAAGGCGTGCAGACACTGGCCCATCGCGAACTGGAACCGCCGCAGGCGGTGCCGGGCCGGCTCGCGGAGCTGGAACTCGTGCTCGCGGTGGATGCCACCGACCTGGAGGTGCGCCTCTGGGTCGACGCGGACGCGCGGCTCGCCTTCCTGGGTATCGAACTGGAAGTCCTGCAGCCCGACCCTATACTGGCTGGCGACCGCCCCCCGGAGCCTTCCGCATGACGCCTTGCGTTCCTCGTCGCGTCTTCCTGTCCCTGGGCCTGCCCGTGCTGCTGGCGGCGTGCAGCCAGCAAGCCGCGCCGCCCGCGCCGACCGCCGCGGATGCATCGGCGCCGGCGACGACCGCGGGACCGTCCGTCGCGCCAACGGCCCCTGCGGCGGCCGCGGGCGGCAGCCTGGTGATGCATTACTCCACCGATGAACCCACCATCGGCAGCGAAGTGGGCGAGCGCCGGCTCGGCGCCGGCACCCGCACCACCGGGCGTTCCGGCTGGCTGCTGTTCGGACCCTATGCCGCCCTGCCTGCCGGGCGCTATCGCGTCGAACTGCAGGGCTTCGCCGAACCCGACAACGCCGGGCCCGTGCACGTGGACGTCGCCCGCGACAAGGGCGCCACCGTGGTCGCCGCCGTGGAACTCGAGGCTGCCCAGCTTGCGGATGCCGCCAGCGAGGACGGTTGGGTGGTGCTGCCCTTCACCCTCGCCGCGCCCGCCAACGACATCGAGGTGCGCGTGCGCGTCGGGGAGGCTGCGCGGCTCTCGGTGTCCGGGTACGTGATCCGCGCCATTCCCTGATGCCTGCGGCCGCAATGGACCGCTGGCTGGAACGCCTGCTGGTGTTCGTGCTCGCGGCCAGCGCCGCGGGCCTCGCACTGGCGTTGTCGGGACGCTTCTCGGCATGGCCGATGCTGGGCACGGGCGCGATCGCCGCCGCGGCCTGGGCCTGGCGCTTCCGGCAGGCACCGGCCACCGAGGGTCCGGCGCTGCAGTGGCGGCACGCCTGGCCCATCCTGCTGCTGGCCCTGTTGCTGCGCCTCCCGCCCGCCGACATCGTGCAGGGCGGGCAGGATCCTGGCGTCTACGCCAACGTCGCCGCCCATATCGCGCGCACCGGCGGCATCGTCGTCGGCGATCCGGTCTTCGATCGACTGCAAGGCAACGCGGCGATGGCGCAGTACCGCGCCGACAACTACACCGATCCCTTCCTGCCGGGCCTGTACACGCTCGGCGATGCGCGGCCACCGCTGGTGTTCCAGTTCTACCCCCTGCTACCGACCTGGATGGCGGCCTCGGCGCAGGTGTTCGGCCCGACCCGGGCGGGCGGCGCGATGCTGCTGTTCGCGCTGCTGTCGGTGCTCTGCTTCCAACGCCTGGCATTGCAGCTGGGCGGCTCGCCACGCGCGGCCGCGGCGGCGGCCCTGTTGCTGGCGACCAACCCGCTGCATGCGCTGTTTTCCACCTTGCCGCTCACCGAGGTGCCGACGCTGGGGTTCTCGACCGCGGGCTTCTGCCTGCTGGCGATGTACGCGGCAAGCCCGGCGCGGCCGCGACGCTGGCTGCTGCTGTCGGCGCTGTGCTTCACGGCGCTGTTCCTGACCCGGATTTCCGGCTTCATGTACCTGCCGATCGTGCTCGCCATCGGCGCGGGCGCCTGGCTGCTGGATGCCGACCGCGCGCGCGCGCGCGACCTGCAGGCCTGGAGCCTGGCCGTGGTGGCGGCGTACGCGCTGTCGGTGGCCTATGGCCTGACCTGGTCGGCGCCGTATTCGCGGAAGATCTACGGCGATGCCTTCGTGCCCCTGGCCGGCGTGGCGTGGCCCACGCGGTTCGCGCTGGCGGGCGTGCTCGTCGCCGCGGCGTGGGCGGTGCTGTGGCGCTGGCCGTCGGGCCGCTTGGCGAGGGCATTGCGCGCGGCCGTCGCGCCCGCCGAGCGCCTGCTCGGGCCGCTGCTGTGCGCGCTCGTGCTGCTTGCCCTGTGGAAAGGCTGGCGCCTGGGCTTCGGCACCCTCGACGCCGGCGGCTCCGCGCTGCAGTACTTTCCCGGCCTGGTCGGCGCCGGCTGGATGAGCCTGGCCCACCTGAGCGTGTCGGTGCTGGCGATGTACCTCGGCCCGTTCGCATTGCTGGCCCTGTTGGTGGTCGGGTTCGGACGCTGGCCGGCGGGCGGCAGGTTGCTGCTGCTCTTCGTGGCCTGCTTCCTTGCCTACGCGGCCCTGCTCAATTGGGTGCTGCCCTACCAGCCTTATTACGGGCGCTACCTGCTCAGCGAGTTGCTGCCGTATGCGCTGCTGATGCTGTGTTGCGCGCTGGCCTGGACGCGCGGGCGGGCGCCGCGCGCCGCGCTGGGCATCGTGCTGCTGCTCTCGCTCGCCGGCAACGGCCTGTTGTTGGCGCGACAGGCGGGGCCCCCGGAGAACGCCGGCGCACGCCAATCGATCGCCGCGCTGGCCGAGCGGCTCGGTGCGGGCGACCTGCTGCTGCTCGACGGCTATCACGTGCCCGGCTTCGAGCCGAAGGAAGTGAAGACGCCGCTGGTGTTCATGTTCGGCAAGCAGGTCGCCACCGTCGGCCATGGCGCGATGTCCGACGTCGGCTACCTGCGGCAACTGCAATCACGCTTCGGCCGCGTCCTGCTCGCCACCACCGACGACCATGCGCCGCCCGGTTTCCGACGGATCGGTCGGCACCCCTTGCGCTCCTTCGGCTTCGAACATTCGCCCTGGCCCGCCGGGCCGCGGACGCGGACGCTGGACGTGCTGCTGCACCTGTACGAAATGGACGCGGTGCCGTGGACCGCAGGACGACGCTCCAGCTTCCAGTGGCCGGATCGCACGGCCCGCACCGACGTCGGGCGCATCTCGCCGCGTCGGCTGGCCGCGCGTGGCGAAGCCGGCCTGTTGTTGTCGCGGCGCGAGGCCGGCTTGCCCGCCGGCCACTATCGCCTGTTGCTGCGCGGGTGGGACGATGGCCGCCAGGACGCTTCGGTCAGCCTGCGCGATGGCGAGGGGCGGGTGCTGGCGCAGGCGCCCCTGGCGGCGCGGCGCAGTCCGGCCGGCATGCTGGCGTCGCTCGACCTGGACCTGGATCGGCCCCTCGATGCCCTCGAAGTGAGGGTGGACGTCGGGCGCGGATCGACCGTTGCGATCCGCGCCTATACGCTCACCCGGCTGCGCTGAGCGCCCCCGGGCCGCGGATCAGAAGCGGCCGACCGCTTCCTTGTAGCGGATCAGGTCGCCCAGGGTATGGCCGCTGCCGCTGCGGCAGTGCAGCTTGTACGGACGCGCCGAGCCGGTGTTGGTCTGGCTGTCCTCGACCTCGATGGTATAGCGGGTATTGGCGCCGTCGTTGCGCTCGGTCTTGTCGCCGAGGAAGACATCGGACCAGCCGGTCACGTCGTTGCCGCCGGCGATCACCACGCCATCCTGGTCGAGCAGGCGCATCTCCAGGCCGTAGCCGTTCAGCGCGCGGTTGCCGGTCGCCGGGTCGATCAGTTCGCACTGCACGTAGTCCGGGTGGCGGAAATACATCACGTGGGTGTTGGACGCCATGCCGGTGCCGATCTCGAAGTTGCGGCCGACCGCGTCGGCGCTCACCAGGGTCTCGCGGGCGACGTGGTTGTCCTGCGCGCCGACGGTGTCCTGCGGGTTCGCCAGGCCGCCGTTGCCGTACTCCTGCTTGGCGATGCGGAAGTCGGCACCAAAGCTGGTGTTGTCCTGCACGGTGCAGAAGCTGATCAGCCCCGGCTCGCCCAGGTCCACGTTGGCGTTGAGCTCGACCACTTTCATCTGGGCGTCGTCGTAGTCGCCGGGCGCGGCGGCGCCGGCGGCGAACACGTCCAGCAGGCGCACGTACTGCCCGGGCTGCAGGTTGACCGTGCCGCCACCGATCACGGTGGAGGCGCTGTTGTACAGGGTGTACTCCACCTGGGTGCTGGAGGGCGCCGGCGAGGCCGTCACCTCGTTGAGGTTGCCCAGGAAGCAGTTGGTCTGGAAGGCCGGGTTGCTGGGGCCGGCGGCCTTGCGGCGCAGGCCGTTGATCACGCTGTCGGCCGAGGTGAAGGTGTGCGCGGGGAAGGCCTCGACGGTGAAGCCGTTGCCCTGCGGGTTGGCAACGCGCGAGAAGCCGGCGTAGGGCAGGCTCGCGCTCGACAGCTCGCTGGTGTACAGGAAGCCGAACTGGCTGCCGGCCGCCAGCGAGGGGCACATCTGCCGAAGCGAGGTGAAGGTGGCGGTCTTGCCCGCCGCGATCACGATGTCCGGGCAGGTTGTGATGGCGGCGCTGGTGCCGGAGGCCGGGTAGTACTTCGGCGTGATGGTGACCGACGCGTCGTTCGGGTTGCGGAAGTTGAACCGCTGGGTGAAGGACGCGGTGTCCACCACCACCGGGAAGATCTGGATCGAGTGGTAGCCGTCGGTGGACTGCGCCAGGGCGCCGCCCGACACGCCAAGGCCGAGGACGAAGACGCCGGCGAGGCAGCGGCGGTGGGTCGGGATCACGGGTGTCTCCGGGGCGCTTTGCGGGGGGAAGGCCAGTCTTGCACATCCCGCAACAGCTGAGGAACCGTCGGACCGGCGGGCACGTTGCGCACGATCACGTTTCCCGAATCCGGATGTGAAAACGCCCCCGGGCGGGGGCGTTTTCGTGACGCACGTCAGGCTGCCGCCGTCAGAACTGGTCGGCCACGTTGAAGCGGATGATGTCGCCCAGGGTGTGGCCGCTGCCGCTCTGGCAATGCAGGCGGTAGGAACGCGCCGCGGTGGTGGGGGTGGAGCTGCCCACCTCGATCGTGTAGCGCGCATTGGTGCCGTTGTTGCGCTCGGTCTTGTCGCCGAGGTAGATGCGGCCGAAGCCCTGCACGCCCGGGCCGCCGGCCAGGGTGTTGAGGTACTGGTCGCGCAGGCGCATGTCCAGGCCGTAGGTGCTGGCGATGCGGGCGCCGTTGGCGTCCACGATCTCGCACTGCACCCAGTCGGGGTGGCGGAAGTACACGACATGCGTGTTCATCAGCGTGCCCGACGCGATGCTGAAGGCACGGGCGTTGGTGTCGCCGCTGACCTTGATGTCGAAGCCGACGGAGGCGTCCCGCACCACGTGGTCGTCCTGCTGGGCGACGCCGGCGTACTGCGTGCCGTAGCCGCGCAGCTGCTTGCCGATGCGGAAGTCGGCGCCGAAGCTGCTGTTGTCCTGCACCGTGCAGAAGCTCATCAGGCCGGGCTCGCCCATGCCGGTCTCGCCGAAGACGATCGAGGCGTCGTTGTAGTCGCCGGCCGGAGCGCCGGCGGCGGCGAACACGTCCAGCAGCCGCACCATCTTGCCCGGCATCAGGTTGAAGCTGCCGGTCCCGATCTGGACGGCCGCGCTGTCGTACAGCTTGTAGGTGATGGTGCTGCCGACGCTGGTCGCCGCGGTGAGCTCGTGCAGGTTGGCGATGAAGCAGTTGGTCTGGAACGCCGGGCTGGCGCCCGCGGCGGCGAGCCGGCGCAGGCCGGTGACGATCGTGTCGGCGGACGTGAAGGTGTGCGCCGGGAAACCCTCCACGCTGAAGCCGTTGCCCTGCGGGTTCGACACGCGCGAGTACCCCGAGAACAGGCGGTTCTCGCCGACGTTGGCGGACCCCGTCGCCCCCGGCGCGGTGTAGGTGTACAGGTAGCCATACTGGCTGCCGGCCGGAATCGCGGGGCACACCGCGCGCAGGCTGGCGAACACCTTCTGGCCGTTGGCGGGAATGGTGAAGTTGGGGCAGGCCACCGGGGTGGCCGCGGCCGGGAAGAAACTGACCGTGATCTCCGCTGCCTTGGTCGCGTCCGGGTTCTTGAAGGTGAAGCGCTGCGTGAACGCCGCCGAATCCACCGCGATCGGGAACACCTGGATGGCATGGAAACCATCGGTGGTCTGGGCAGTGGCGGGCGCGGCGCCGGCCAGGGCGAACAGGGCGAGGCCCGAGGCAAGGGCGAGATGCTTCAACGAGGACACGGACGACTCCTTGGGATGGCGCGGGCGCCGGGCCGCTGCTTGGGCAGCCGCCGGGCGAGAAGGTTCCCTATGGTGGCACAAACCCCGGGCCGGCCCAACGGCCCGGGGCCCGATCCCGCGGCCGCCGCGCCAAAAAAACGCCCTCCATCAGGAGGGCGTTCGACAACGCGTGGTTGGCAGGGCTCAGGGCTGTTGCTGGCGTGCGGCGCGCTCGCTGGCTTCTTCCTGCGCGCGCATGCGCTCGGCCTCTGCCGGCGTCAGCCGCTTGCCTTCGGTCGGCGGCACCACGGTCGGGCCGCCGTCGGCCCACATGTCCACCACCGCGAAGGTGCCGGGGCTGTTGGGGATGGCCTTCAGGTCGCCGGCGCGGATGGGCTGGCTGTTGCCCTGGGCGTCCTTGGTGTAGCCGATGATCGCGCCCTTGGGCGCCTTCACCGGAATGGGCTTCGCCTGCGGCAGCGGTTCGTTGCTGATCGGCAGGCCGGCCTCGTTGAGGATGCGGTGACCCTCGGCGTCGAGCGGGATGCCCCCGACGTTGGAGACGGCGCCCGGGGGCAGCGGTCCGTTGGCGGTGGAGGCCGCCGGTACGGCCGGTGCCTGGGCCGCGGCGGTCGCGGCGGCATCGGTCGCGGCCGGCGCCTGCGCGCGCGGCCAGAAGTAGTAGGCCACGAGCGCGAGCACGGCAGCGGCGATCACGATCGGGAAGAGGGAGCGGCGGGGAGCGGTGGTGGTCGTCATGGCGCGGAAGTGTCCCAAAAAAAACGGGGGGCGGACATGGGGCCCGCCCCCCGGATCATCGCAGGTTCAGGCAATCAGAAGTTGTC
>CBININ010000005.1:0-21224 GCA_966250755.1 uncultured Gammaproteobacteria bacterium
CTGACCCTGGTCGGCGCGCTGCGCAGCGCGCAGGAAGGCTCGATCGAGGTGCTCGGCCAGCAATTGCGCGGCGCGAAGAGCTCGGTGCTGGAAAGGGTGCGGCAATCGATCGGTTTCATCTTCCAGCAGCACAACCTGCTCGGTGCGCTGACCGCGGTGCAGAACGTCGAGCTCGGCCTGCGCGTCACCGGCCGCTACCCGTCGCCCGCGCAGCGGCGCAAGGTTGCCGTCGAGATGCTGGAGGCCGTGGGCCTGGGCCAGCGCATCCACTACAAGGCCGAGGCCCTGTCCGGCGGCCAGCGCCAGCGCGTGGCGATCGCCCGCGCCCTGGCCGGCGAACCGAAGATGCTGCTGGCGGACGAACCGACCGCGTCGCTCGACAAGCAGTCCGGCCGCGAGGTGGTCGACCGCATGAAGGCGCTGGCCAAGGAACAGGGCTGCACCATCCTGCTGGTCACCCACGACAACCGCATCCTGGACGTCGCCGACCGCATCGTGCACCTGGAAGACGGCAAGCTCAGCAACTTCACCGATTCGGTGCTGGCCAACAACCAGCAGATGATGCGCCTGCTGGCGGACAGCCACAGCAAGCAGGACATCGCCGCCGAAGTGGACGCAATGGACGAAGTCGCGTTCCGCGCCCGCCTGCAGGAAATCACCGACGAGGCCGTGCGCTTCCTGGATGCGACGCGCCTGGCCAACGACAGCGTGTTCCAGGCCATGCTCGAGCAGTCACTGTTCGCGATCACCCGCAAGCTGGCGCAGCTGCTCAACGCCGAGCGCAGCTCGCTGTTCCTCGTGGACCGCCCCACCCAGACCCTGCTGCTGCGCGTCACCGAGGGCCTGGCGGAGCGCCAGGAGATCCGCATCCCGATCGGCAGCGGCATCGCCGGCGCGGTCGCCGCCAGCGGCAAGGCCGAGCGCATCGTCGACGCCTACCAGGATCCGCGCTTCAACCCGGACGTGGACAAGATGTTCGGCTACCACACGCGCTCGATCCTCTGCCTGCCGATGTTCGACCGCCGCGGCGAGGTGTTCGCGGTGGCGCAGTTGCTCAACCGTCGCGACGGCCAGGCCTTCAGCGAGGCCGACGAGCGCCGCATGGCCGAACTGCTGGCCTCGATCTCCCGCATCTTCGAGGGCCTGCAGGTCGGCCGCCGCCGCGTCGCGCAGGAACGCGCGGGGTGAGCGAAGGGCCGTCCCTGAGCGCCGCGCGGGCGACGGTGCTCGACGCCGATTCGCTGGCCCTGCTCGAACGCTACTTCGGCGTGCCGGTCGCCGGCGAGCCGGCCCTGCGCGAACTGATGGCGGGCGTGGAAATCGGCGGCGGCCAGTGGCTGTTCCGCCAGGACGATGCCGGCGACGCGCTCTACCTGCTGGTGCGCGGCCGCCTGCGCGTCTGGCGCGACCTGCCCGAGAGCGCCGGTGGCGAGGACGTGCTGCTGGGCGAGATCGCCGCCGGCGAAGCCGTCGGTGAAGTCGGGCTGCTCACCGGCCAGCCGCGCAGCGCCGGCGTGCGGGCGATCCGCGACAGCCTGCTGGTGCGGGTCGACCGCCAGGCCTTCGAGACCCTGGCCGCGCGCAACCCCTCGCTGGTGATGAAGCTGGCCGCCAGCGTGGCCGAGCGCCTGCGCCAGAACATGCAGCCGGCCGCGGCCGGCAAGCGCGCGCCGCGCACGATCGCGCTGCTGCCCCTGGACCACTCGCCGCGGGTCGAGCACTTCTGCCGCGACCTCGTCGCCGGCTTGTCGCGGCTCGACGCCGCGGTGCACGTGCACCGCGAGACCCTGGGAACGCTGGGCGCCCCGCGCACCGCGCTCGGCCCCGACGAGCGCGTGGACGGCGAGCTCAAGCAGTGGTTCGCCGAACTGGAGTCGCGGGCGCGCCCGCTGGTCCTGCAATGCGACGCCGGCGACACCCGCTGGTCCTCGTTCTGTCTGCGCCAGGCCGACCTGGTGCTGCGGGTCGCGGAGGCCGGCGGGCATGCCGCGCCGCGCGACTGGGAATCCCGGCTCGACGCCTGGAACACGCGCGCCAGCGGCGGCTCCCGGCAGGCGCTGGTGCTGCTGCAGGAAGAGTCCGCGCAGCCGATCTCCGGCACGCTCGACTGGCTGCAGCCGCGCGCGCTCGACTTCCACCTGCACGTGCGCGCCGATCGCCCCGACGACGTCGCCCGCGTCGTGCGCGTGGTGTCCGGCCGCGCCATCGGCCTGGTGCTGGGCGCGGGCGCGGCGCGTGGCTTCGCGCACCTGGGTGCCTACCGCGCGCTGCGCGCGGCGGGCGTGCCGATCGACTGGGTCGGCGGCTCGAGCATCGGCGCCATCATGGGCGCCTCGATGGCCTATGACTGGCCGGCCGAGCGCAGCGAGCAGGTCTCGCGCGACGCCTTTGTCGGCGGCAAGCCCTTCGCCGACTACACGCTGCCGCTGGTGTCGCTGCTCAGCGGCAAACGCATGCGTCGGTTGCTGCGCAGGCACCTGCCCGGCCACATCGAGGACCTGCCGCTGCCGTTCTTTTGCCTTTCATCCAACCTGGCCTCCGGACAGGTGAACCTGCACACGCGCGGGCTGCTCTGGCATGCCCTCGCCTCCTCGGCCGCGCTGCCGGGGGTGATGCCGCCGACCGTGCACGAGTCGCAGCTGGCGATCGACGGCTCGGTGCTCAACTCCCTGCCGGTGGACGTGATGCAGGCGATGCCGGTGGCGCGGGTGATCGCAGTGGACCTGAGCTCGCGCAAGGACTACCAGCTCGACTACGACCGCATTCCCTCCGGCTGGCGGCTGGTGCGCGCGCGCTTCGGCTCGAAGAAGCGCCGCCTGCGCATCCCCAACCTCGCCACCCTGATGCTCAAGTCCACCGAGATCGGCACGGTCGCGCGGGTGCGGGAACAGACCGCGCGCGCCGACCTGCTGCTGGCGCCGGCGGTGAGCCGCTTCAGCATGATGGACGTCTCGCAGTTCTCGAAGGTGGTGGAGGCCGGCTACGCGGCCGCGCGCGAGGCGTTGCCGGCCTGGATCGCCGCCCAGCCGGACCTCACTCCGGCGGCAGCAGCTCACGCGCCATGACGATGGCGTCCTCGCGGCCCCTGGGCGCGGGGTAGTAATTCGGGCGCCGGCCGATCTCGTTGAAGCCCTCGGCGTGGTACAGCGCGATCGCGCCCGGATTGCTCGGCCGCACTTCCAGGAACACCCGGTCGGCCATGTGCCAGCGCGCGATGTCGACCAGCCGCCGCAGGATGTGGCGGCCGTGGCCGTGGCCCTGGTGCTCGGGCGCGACGCAGAGGTTGAGCACGTGCGCCTCGGCCGCCGCGCAGCTGAGCACGCCGTAGCCGATGATGCCGGCGCGGCAATCGAGCACCCAGCATTCGTGCCCGACCTTCAGGCAGTCGCGGAAGATGCCCACGGTCCAGGGAAAGGCGTAGGCGCGCTGCTCGATGGCGGCCACGGCCTCCAGGTCGGCCTGGCGCATGATGCGGATCTGCGAGGCCTCGCTGGGCTGCGCGCTCATGCGATGCCCCGGCCGGCGTTCACGCCAAGCCCTTGCGCAGGGCGCGCAGGCGCGGCCACAGCGCGCGCTTGGCGGCCGGGTCGCGGCGCAGGCGGTCCAGGTCGCCCACCAGCGTGCCCGGATCGACGCCGCCGGCGGCGCGTCGCAGCGCGTCCAGCAGCGGCGAGGCGCCGGGCGTGCGCGCCACCGCGGCGCGCGCGGCAGCGGGCGCGTTCGCGGGTGCATCGTTGGCGGCCGGCTCACGCCCGACCGTCGCCGGCGCCGACGGGCCGACGCGCCCCGGCACCAGCAGCTCGTAACCGAGCGCGTCCAGCAAGCGGCGTTGGTGCGCGGACCAGCTCATGCGGCCGGGCGCGGACGCACCCTGTGCAGCAGCCAGGTGAGCGGCCCCGATAGCGCGTACAGCACCGCCATGCCCAGCAGCACCCGCGGCGTGTCGATCAGCAGCGCCACCAGGATGCCGACGATCACCAGCATCACCCAGAACGGCACGCGCTCGTTCTTGCGCTCGCCCTTGAAGCTCGTGTAGCGGATGCGGCTGACCATCAGCAGGCCGCAGGCGACCGTCAGCGCGGTGGCGGCGTAGCGGAACTCGACGCCGCTATAGCCCCAGTCGCTCAGGGTCCAGACGAAGCCGGTCATCAGCGCCGCCGAGGACGGGCTGTTCAAGCCGATGAACCAGCGCTTGTCGACCACCGCCACCTGCGAGTTGAAGCGCGCCAGCCGCAGGGCCGCGCAGGCCACGTACAGGAAGGCGGCCGCCCAGCCGAGCTTGCCGGCCATGGTGCCGTCCAGTGTCATGTTGGCCAGCGCCCAGTGGTACATCACCAGCGCCGGCGCCATGCCGAAGCTCACCAGGTCGGCCAGCGAGTCGTACTGCACGCCGAACTCGCTGCTGGTGCCGGTCAGGCGGGCGACCCGGCCATCCACGCCGTCGAAAAGGCCGGCGACGAAGATGGCGATGCAGGCATGGTCGAAATGCCCGCTGGCGGCGGCCAGGATCGCGTAGAAGCCGGAGAACAGGCCACAGGTCGTCAGCAGGTTGGGCAGCAGGTAGATGTGCCGGTTGCGCGGCGGCGCGGCGTCGGTGGGTTCCATCCGGGGAGTGTAGCCGCTGGGCCCGGCCTTGCCAGCCCGCGGCCACCGCGCTAGAAGGATTCGGCGGAACGTATTCCACGCACTGGGGAGAAGGGTGATCATGCGCACGATCCATGCCCTGCTGGCCGGACTGCTACTCGGGGCCCTGGCCTGGTGGTGGATGGGCCACCCGGGCTATGTCACCCGCGAGCAGCGCCTGCAGAAGCTCGAGGCCGAGGCCAAGGCCAACGATCCGCGCCTCTACCGCTGGCGCGATGCGAACGGCGTCCTGCAGGTCACCGACACCCCGCCGCCCCAGGGCGTCAAGGCCGAACGCGTGGACCTGCGCGAGGACGTCAACGTGGTGCCGATGTCGCCGCCGGCGGAGGAAGGGGCGCAGAAGAAGCCCTAGCGGGCGCGCTGCGCGGGCGGCCGCGGGGGCGGGCCGCTACAATGGCGGCTTCCCCGCCTCTCGTTGCCGACGCCGCATGCGCCTGTCCCGCTTCCACCTCAACACCAGCAAGGAAACCCCCGGCGACGCCGAGATCGCCAGCCACCGGCTGATGCTGCGCGCCGGCATGATCCGCAAGCTCGCTGCCGGCCTCTACACCTGGTCGCCGCTGGGCCTGCGGGTGCTGCGCAAGGTCGAGCAGGTGGTGCGCGAGGAGATGGACCGCGCCGGCGCGATCGAGCTGCTGATGCCGACCATCCAGCCGGCCGAGCTGTGGCAGGAGACCGGACGCTGGGAGAAGTTCGGCGGCCAGCTGCTCAAGATCAAGGACCGCAAGGAGGCCGACTACGTCTACGGCCCCACCGCCGAGGAAGTGATCACCGACTTCGCGCGGCAGGAGCTGCGCAGCTACAAGCAGCTGCCGGTCAACTTCTACAACATCCAGTGGAAGTTCCGCGACGAGATCCGCCCGCGCTTCGGCGTGATGCGCGCGCGCGAGTTCCTGATGAAGGACGCCTACAGCTTCCATGTCGGCGCCGAGGGCATGGCCCGGACCTACCAGGCCATGTACGATGCCTACTCGCGCATCTTCGAGCGGCTGGGCCTGCGCTTCCGCGCGGTGGCCGCCGACACCGGCGCGATCGGCGGCAGCGCCTCGCACGAATTCCACGTGCTGGCGGATTCCGGCGAGGATGCGATCGCATTCTCCGATGGGTCCGATTACGCCGCCAATATCGAGATGGCCGAGGCGGTGGCGCCGAGCGGGCCGCGGCCTCCGGCCGCGGAGGAGCTTCGCAAGGTCGAGACCCCTTGGCAGAAGACCTGCGAAGAGGTCGCCAAGCTGCTCGGCATTCCGCTCGAGCGCACCGTCAAGTCGGTGGCGATCATGGCGGCCGACGGCTTCGTGCTGGCGCTGGTACGCGGCGACCACGTGGTCAACGAAGTGAAGCTGCCCAAGCTGGCCGGCATGGCGGACTATCGCCTTGCCACCGAGGCCGAGATCCTCGAACACCTTGGCAGCGAGCCGGGATTCCTGGGCCCGGTGAATCCCCGCAGGCCGATCCGCGTGATCGCGGACCGCAGCGTCGCCGCCATGGCCGACATGGTGGTCGGCGCCAACGAGAAGGGCTTCCACCTCGCCGGCGTCAACTGGGGCCGCGACCTGCCCGAACCCGAAGTCGCCGACATCCGCAACATCGTCGCCGGCGATCCCTCGCCCGACGGCCAGGGCCGCATCACCATCGGCCGCGGCATCGAGGTCGGCCACGTGTTCCAGCTCGGCACCAAGTACGCCGAGGCGATGGGCGCGACCGTGCTGGACGCCGAAGGCAAGGCCCAGGTCATGCACATGGGCTGCTACGGCGTCGGCGTGAGCCGCATCGTCGCCGCCGCCATCGAGCAGAATTTCGACGACAACGGCATCGTCTGGCCCGCGCCGATGGCGCCCTGGAAAGTGGCGGTGTGCGTGCTCAACCCGAGGAACGATGCCGCCGTCGCCGCCGAGGCCGAGTCGCTGTACCAGGACCTGCTCGCGCGCGGCGTCGAGGCTTGCCTGGACGACCGCGGCCTGCGCCCCGGCGCGATGTTCGCCGACCTCGAGCTGATCGGCCTGCCGCAGCGCGTGGTGGTGTCCGAGCGCGGCCTGGCCGCCGGCAGTTTCGAGGTGAAGGGACGCCGCGACGCCGAGGCCCGGCAGCTGTCGCGCGACGAGGTGCTGTCGCTGTTCAGCTGAACGCGGCGCCACCGGCTGCCGCGCGCCACGCGCAGTTCGACGCGCGGGGATGAAAGGCGCGGCCTGCATACGCCCGCGCATAGTCGAAGCCAATCAAGCGATTAGCCGGCACGCGGTGGCGTGCGCTCGCACGCACGCGGCGATTTCGGAACAATGGGCGTCCTTCTCCCACGCATCACGCGCAGGACGCGCCGCCCGATGATCGAATCCTTCACCCGCGAACAGCTGCTGGCCTGCGGCCGGGGCGAGATGTTCGGCCCCGACAACGGCCGCCTGCCGCTGCCGGACATGCTGATGATGGACCGCATCACCCACATCAGCGACGAGGGCGGCGCCTTCGGCAAGGGCCGCATCGAGGCCGAGCTCGACATCACGCCGGACCTGTGGTTCTTCCAGTGCCACTTCCGTGGCGACCCGGTGATGCCGGGATGCCTGGGCCTGGACGCGATGTGGCAGCTGGTCGGCTTCTTCCTGGTGTGGAAGCGAAACCCGGGCCGCGGCCGTGCGCTCGGCGTGGGCGAGGTCAAGTTCGCCGGGCAGGTGCTGCCGACCGCGAAAACGGTGCGCTACGAGATCGACATCAAGCGCGTGGTCGAGCGCAAGCTCGTGCTCGCGATCGCCGACGGCCGGGTGCTGGTGGACGGCCGCGAGATCTACACCGCCACCGACCTGCGCGTCGGCCTGTTCACTTCCACCGAGTCGCTCTGAGGGCTGGCATGGAACGCGTCGTCATCACCGGCCTGGGCATCGTCTCCTGCCTGGGCAATGATCGGGAGTCGGTCGCCACCTCGCTGCGCGAGGGCCGTTCCGGCATCCGCGCCATCCCGGAGTACGCCGAACTCGGCTTCCGCAGCCAGGTCGGCGGCACGCCCGACATCGACCTGGACGCGCGCATCGACCGCAAGCAGCGCCGCTTCATGGGCGACGCGGCGGCCTTCGCCTACCTCGGCCTGCAGGATGCGATCGCCGACGCGGGCCTGGATCCCGCCGCCATCAGCGACCCGCGCATCGGCGTGATCGCCGGCAGCGGCGGCGGCTCCTGCGCCAACCAGGTCGAGGCCGCGGACCTGCTGCGCAGCAAGGGCGTGCGCCGGGTCGGCCCCTACATGGTCACCCGAACGATGTGCTCGACGGTGTCGGCCAACCTCGCCACCGCGTTCCGCATCCGCGGCGTGAACTATTCGATCTCCTCGGCCTGCGCGACCTCGGCGCATTGCATCGGCGCGGCGATGGAGCAGATCCAGCTCGGCAAGCAGGACATCGTCTTCGCCGGCGGCGGCGAGGAGCTGCACTGGACCCAGACCATGCTGTTCGACGCCATGGGCGCGCTGAGCAGCAAGTACAACGCCACGCCGGAACGCGCCTCGCGCGCCTACGACGCCGAGCGCGACGGCTTCGTCATCGCCGGCGGCGGCGGCATGGTGGTGGTGGAGTCGCTGGCGCACGCGCAAGCCCGCGGCGCGCGCATCCTGGCCGAAATCGTCGGCTACGGCGCGACCTCGGACGGCGCCGACATGGTGGCGCCCTCCGGCGAGGGCGCCGCACGCTGCATGCGCCAGGCCCTGGCGACGGTGGACGGGCCGATCGACTACCTCAACACCCACGGCACCTCGACGCCCGTCGGCGACGTGGCGGAACTGGGCGCGATGCGCGAGGTCTTCGGGGAACACGTACCGCCGTTCTCGTCCACCAAGTCGCTGTCGGGCCATTCGCTCGGCGCGGCCGGCGTGCACGAGGCGATCTATTGCCTGCTGATGCTCGAACGCGGCTTCATCGCCGGCAGCGTGAACGTCGAGACTCCCGACGAAGCGGCGGCCGGCCTGCCGCTGGCCACCCGCAGCCGCGAGGCCGCCTTGCGCACGGTGATGTCCAACAGCTTCGGCTTCGGCGGCACCAACGCCTCCCTGGTGCTCCGGCGCTGGGAAGGCTGAGCGCGCGCAGGCGTGCCGGACCGTTCAGCCGCGGGTCGCTAGTCTCGGCCAACCTTTGTACCGGAGACCGGCATGGATGCCGGCGGCCCCGACCGCTTCCTGGCACCCGATCCCGTCGAACGGGCCGCCGTGGCCCACGCCGGCCTGCACTACGTCGGCGATGCCGTGCCGGGCCTGCGCCGGCGCAAGGCCGGCAAGGGCTTCGTCTTCCTCACTGCCACGGGCGAGCGCGTCACCGACGCCGCCACGCTCGGCCGCATCCGCGCGCTGGCGATCCCGCCCGCCTACACCGACGTGTGGATCTGCACCGATCCGCGCGGCCACCTGCAGGCCACCGGGCGCGACGCCCGCGGGCGCAAGCAGTATCGCTACCACCCGGATTGGCGCGGCCTGCGCGATCGCGGCAAGTTCGACCGGGTATTGGCCTTCGGCCGGCGCCTGCCTGCCCTGCGGCGGCGCATCGCCCGCGACCTGAAACTGCCGGGGCTGCCCCGCGACAAGGTGCTGGCGATGGTCGCCAGCCTGCTGGCCGAAACCCTGGTGCGCGTGGGCAACCACGAGTACGCGCGCACCAACAACAGCTTCGGTCTGACCACCTTGCGCAACCGCCACGTGCGCTTCCCGCGCGGCGGCGCGATCTTCGAATTCCGCGGCAAGAGCGGCAAGGACCACCGGGTCGAACTCGACGATGCCCGGCTCGCCGGCCTGATCCGGCGCTGCCAGCAACTGCCGGGCCAGCGCCTGTTCCAGTTCCTGGGGGACGACGGGCAGCCACACCCGATCGGCTCGGGCGACGTCAACGACTACCTGCGCTCGGCCTGCGGCCAGGACTTCAGCGCCAAGGACTTCCGCACCTGGGGCGGGACGCTCGCGGCGATCAAGCGTTTCGTCGCGTCGCCGCTGCTGCCGGGCGCCAGCGAGCGCCAGATCCTGCTGTTGCAGAAACAGGTGATCGCCGAGGTCGCGCAGGAACTGGGCAATACGCCGGCGGTCTGCCGTGCGTCCTATATCCATCCCGCGGTGCTCCGCGGCTGGCGCGACAGCAGCCTCGGCCGCCACGTCGACGCCGCCGACCTGCGCGGTCCGCGCAAGCTCGAGGCCGCCGCCTTGCGCTTCCTCGCCGCGGCATCACGCAAGCCGCCCAGGGCCCGACGGGCCGCGCCGCATGCATCCGGCAAGGGCCGCGCCCGCGGCGAACACCGCGCCGCGCCGGAGGCGCGGGAACGACAGCAATGAAGAAAGGGACTGCCAGTCGCCTGGACAGTCCCTTCCGTTTCCCCAATCGTCCCGCCGTCAGATCCTGAAGCTGACCCCGGTCGAGGATTTGACGTTGCCGGCCTTGTCGTAGGCTTTCGCGACCAGCGTGTGGGTGCTGCCGGGCCACCAGGTGCTGGTGTTCCAGTACAGCGAGTAGGCGGCCGTGGTGTCGTAACCCTTCTTCACGCCATCGATGTAGAACTCGACCTTGGCCACGCCGACATTGTCGCTGGCGCTCGCCTTCATGGTGATCGAGCCGCTGGACACCGCCACCGAGGCGCTCACCGTTGGCGCCGTGGTGTCGGCGCCGCTGCTGGTGGAGGTGGTAGTGGTGGTGGCGCCGGGCACGGTCGCGGTGGAGTAGCTGCCCGCCTTGCCGGTGGTGAAGGTGATCGAGTTGGACGAGCGCACGTTGCCGGCGGCGTCATAGGCCTTGATCATGTACGTATGCGTGCTGCCCGGCCACCAGGTCGAGGTGCTCATCGTCATGGTGAACGGCGACTTGTACACCTGGCCCTTCTTCTGGCCGTCGATGTAGAACTCGACCCGGGTGACGCTGACGTTGTCCACCGCGTTGGCCTGCATCGCGATCGAGCTGCTGTAGACGGTCAGCTGGGTGTTGACCGTCGGCGGGCTGGTGTCGGAGGCCGGCGCGGTGGTGCTGATCGGATCGCTGGTGGTCGTGGTGCCGCCGCCGAGCATGTTCGGCGCCAGCTTGACCAGGTAGGCGTCCACGTCCATCGACGAGGTGCTGCCCCAGTTGGAGTTGTACAGCACGCGGCTGAAGTCGCGGCTCGCGGTGGCGTGCGGCTGGGTCCAGTAGCCGTTGATGTAGGTGCGGTGGTGGACCAGGCTGACGACGCGCGGGTTGGCCTTCATCTCCACCGCCATCACCCGCTCGTGCGCCCACTTGAGCGAACCGGAGTGGCTGTAGGTCGACACCAGGATCCAGCCCGGCTTGTTGAAGGCCTTGCCGGAGATGTGCAGCGAGGTCACGGTGCCGCCGATCCAGGTCGGGATCAGCGAGGTGCGCGCGCCGGTCTCCAGGTCGATCGTGGTGATGTAGCCGGTGGTCGCCTGGTCGGTGTAGACGTAGTAGTCGCGACCGTCGGCGCCGAGCGCCAGGTCGTTGTGCTGGGTGCCGTTGTAGAGCAGGCGCGAGGTGGACAGGTTCTGGCTGTACACCGTGGTGGAGGACACCACGCACCACTTGCCGGAAGGCGACATGCTGACGTGGTTGGGGCGCGTGCTCATGGAACGCGAGCCGAGGATGGTGTTGTTCACCAGGTCGTAGGTGATCAGGCCCAGCATGCCGGAGCTGCTGTTCTCGACCATGAAGCACCAGTAGCGCCCGTTCGCCGAGGGGCTGCCCTCGCCGCGGGTCCACACGCGGTAGGCGCTGCTCCAGGGCAGGCGGCCGCGGAAGTCGGCGACCACGGTGCTGACGTTGGTGTCGACGTTGAGCTTGCTCATCGTCATGCCGCCGCCGCTGGGCAGGAAGTACAGCACCTTGGGATTGGTGGCGTCCCACTGCGGCTCCGCCGTGCCGTGGAAGGCCAGCTTGCGGATCAGCTGCAGGGTGTTGGCGTTGTACAGGTACCAGGCGCCGCCGTAGCCGTAGGCCAGGAAGTAGCTGTTGTCGGCATTGAAGGCCTGGCGCCGCGAGTAGTCGTTGCGCAGGAAGCTGGTGCCGGTCTCCGCGGAGTGGTTGGTCGCGCGGTACACGCAGCTGCCGAAGGCCGGGTCCTTCTGGCGCACGCCCTTGGTCGGGCGCGAGAGGCTGACGATGGACTTGTCCACCATGCCGACCACGGGGGTGTAGCTCGACCCGTAGAGGGACGCGCATTCGGTGTTGACGTCGGTGGCGCCGGCGAAGCCGGGCAGGAGCAGGGCCAGGAGGGCGAGGAAGGGAAGGATCGAGGCGGCGAGGAATCGCGACGGGCGGCGGGGGCCGCTACGGGGGATGGATCGCATCGGGGGGAAAAGTCCTTTCTTTGACGGAAATGGCCTACCCCCCATAAGCCGAGACCAAGTGTAGGGAGCGACCTCAGCCGTACGAGCCTGAGCGGTCACATAAATCGGCCGGTAAGCGGACTTTCATCACAAATTCACACATCCAATTGCTTATTGCCGCTACAACAGCCGCTTGCCCGTCACAGTTTTAACCGGCTCCTAACGGGCGCAGTCAGCGTTCATGGCTGCAACGATGCGTGTCTTTCCTGCGGCTTTATTCCACTGGTGTCGGCAATTAGGCTGTCCCCATGCGATCCGGTGCATCCCGCCCCGGCGCCAAGGGAGTCCTCGCCATGCGCAATGCCTCGCTGCTACTCGGCCGTTTCGGCCTGAGCCTGATCTTCATCCTCTCCGGCTGGGCCAAGATCGGCGGCTACGCCGGCACCCAGCAGTACATGGAGGCCATGGGCGTCCCCGGCGGCCTGCTGCCGCTGGTGATCGCGCTCGAGTTGGGCGGCGGCCTCGCGCTGCTGGCGGGCCTGTTCACCCGGCCGCTGGCGGTGGCCCTGGCCGTTTTCTCGGTCGTCAGCGCCGCCCTGTTCCACGCCAAGCTCGGTGACCAGATGCAGTTCATCAACTTCTTCAAGAACATCGCCATGGCCGGTGGCTTCCTCGCGCTGGCGGCCAGCGGCGCCGGCGGCTGGAGCCTGGATGCGCTGCGCGAGCGTGCGCCGCGCGTGGCCGGGCTGAAGGCGGCCGCATGATCGCCCTGCGCGCCGCCCGCGACCGCGGGCATGCCGAGCACGGCTGGCTGGAGAGCTGGCACAGCTTCTCGTTCGCGGAGTACCGCGACAACGAGCACGTGCACTGGGGCCCGCTGCGGGTGATCAACGAGGATCGCGTGCAGCCGGGCCAGGGCTTCGGCACCCACGGCCACCGCGACATGGAGATCATCAGCTACGTGATCGACGGCGCCCTCGCCCATCGCGACTCGATGGGCAACGGCGCGGCGATCGTGCCGGGCGAGGTGCAGCGCATGAGCGCCGGCACCGGGGTGACGCACTCGGAGTTCAACCACGAGCGCGAGCGCGTCACCCACTTCCTGCAGATCTGGATCTTCCCGAAGTTCACCGGCCTCAAGCCCGGCTACGAGCAGAAGGCCTTCGGCGATGCCGACAAGCGCGGACGCCTGCGCCTGATCGGCAGCCCCGATGGCGCGGACGGCTCGGTCACCATCCACCAGGACGTGCGCCTGTACGCCGGCCTGTTCGACGGCGCGGAGTCGGCCACGCTCGCGCTCGCGCCCGGTCGGCTGGGCTACCTGCACGTGGTGCGCGGCGCGGTGGCGGCGAACGGCCGCGCGCTGGAAGCCGGCGATGCGCTGCGCTACCGCGACGAGGCCGAGGTGCGTATCGAGGCCGGCAAGGATGCCGAGGTGCTGGTGTTCGACCTGCCGCCAATGGAGTGAAGCCGGACCGCCGGCTGCAAGGCCGGCGGTTTTTCAGAGGTTCCGGCGCGGCGGCACCACCAGGTTGCCGAACAGGATGCCGGCCACCAGCGCGATCAAGGCGGTCACCACCGCGAAGGCGGTGTCGAGCCCGAGCATCACGTCGCGCTCGAACACGAAGTTGAAGCTGCGGAAGCCCAGGCTGCCGGGCACCAGCAGGATGATGCCCGGCACCCGCACCAGCGCGCCGGGCCGGTTGAAGCGGTGGCCGTACCAGTTCGACGCGGCGGTCACCACCAATGCCGCGACGAACACGCCGCCTGGCAGGGTGTTCTCCGCCGCGCCCGGCAGCAGTTGCGCCAGCCGGGTGACCGCGAAGCCCAGCCAGACCGAGGCCATCACCAGCAGCACGTCACGACGCGCGGCCTTGAACAGCACGGCGAAGGCGAAGGAGCCCGCCAGCAGGGTCACCCAGGGCATCCATTCCGGCAGGCCCTCGCCCGCGTTGGGCATCGGCGTCCAGCCGAACAGGTTCACCACCTGGGCCGCCGCCACCGCACCGAAGGTGAGCTTGAGCAACACCGTCAACGCGCCGGCGAAGCGCGCGGTGCCCGACACCAGTTGCCGGCTGGTCAATTCCGACACCGCGGTGGTGAGCGTCAGGCCGGGCATCAACACGATCAGCGCGGCGATGATCACGTTCTGCAGTGCCAAGGGCGCGACGAAGGTGGCCACCGCGGTGGCGATCAGCGTGGCGAGGAAGGCGGCCACTGCCTCGTGGGCATCCGCCCAGCGCGGCCGCACCATGCTGGCCTCGGTCAGCAAACCGATCATGATGCCGAGCAGGGCCGCGGTGATCAGGTCGGCCCAGCCCGGGTTGCGCATCAGGCCGGTCACCGAGGCCGACGCGAGCCCGAAGCTCAGCACCATCGCCAGTTGCCGCAGGCGGGTTTCGGGACGGTCCAGCGCGCGCATCGCCAGCAGGCCGTCGGCGATGTGGCGGCGCCCGGCCAGCACGTCCTCGGCGATGCCGTCGGCCGCGGCCAGGCGCGCCAGGTTCTCGGCACCGGGCTCGAGCCGGATCACCCGTGTCAAGGGGAAGGCAGCGCCGCGCTCGGGATCCGGGTAACTCAGGATCAGGCCGGTCGGGTTGGACCACACCTCGGCCTCGACCCGCAGGCGTTGCGCCACCTGGGCGACCGCACCCTCGAGCCGTTGCGCCGAGGTGCCGTACATGTGCAGGCGCCGCGCCAGCTCGACGAGGAAATCCACGCGCTCCATGAAGGGCGCCGCGCTGTCGGGCGCCTTGTCGTGGCCTGCGGCAGGGGGCGCGGACGGGGGCATGCGCCAAAGCATGGCACGAAAGCATGGCGCCCAAGCTGCCGAGCCGTGACAATGCGGCGATGCTGCCCGGCTTCGGCGAACTGTGCTCCCTCCTCAGCGCGCTGGCCTGGGCCATCGGCATCGTGCTCTATCGCCAGCTCGGCGCGACGCTGCCGCCCTTGCAGCTCAACTTCCTCAAGAACCTGCTGGTGCTGGGCATGCTGTTGCCCGCGGTGCCGCTGCTGCACGGGCTGGCGCTGCCGCAGTTCACGTCCTGGCAAATCCTCGCGGCGGTGACCAGCGGCCTGTTGGGCATCGGCATCGCCGACACCCTGTATTTCCGCGCGCTCAACGAACTCGGCGCCGGGCGGATGGGCGTGCTCGGCAACTTCTACAGTCCCTTCGTGATCGTGTTGAGCGTGGCCTTCCTCGGGGAACGGCTCGGGCCACTGCAACTGGCAGGCTTCGCGCTGGTGAGCCTCGGGGTCTGGGTGGCGGCCTGGCCGCGCGCGGGCAGCGCGCCGCGCCCGGCGCATGCGGTGCGCGGCTTCATGTTCGCGCTGCTGGCCATCGTGCTGATGGCGATCTCGGTGGTGATGGTCAAGCGCACGCTGGAGGACCAGCCCCTGCTGTGGGTGACGGGGCTGCGCATGCTCGGCGCGCTGGCGGGGATGGCGGTGATCGCGGGATGGCGCGGCGAGCTGCGCCTGCTCGCGCCGCCCACGGTCGGCATGCCCTGGGGGCGGCTGGTGCTGGCCGCCTTCGTCGGCCAGTTCGTCGCCATGGTGCTGTGGCTGGCCGGCTACAAGTTCACCCTGGCCTCGGTGGCGGCCATCCTCAACGAGACCGCCTCGGTGTTCATCCTGCTGTTGGCGGCGCTGTGGCTGAAGGAGCGGTTAACCCGGCGCGCGATCGTCGGCGTGGGGCTGACCCTCGGCGGCGTTTCCTGCATGCTGTGGCCTGCATGAGCACGCCTCCCGCCATCGAACCCAGCCGCGGCGACCCCGGCATCCTGCGCGCCACCGGCGACTGGACCCTGGAGCACGCGAGTCGATTGCTCGAGTTCATCGCGCGGGCGCCGGAACGCGCCAAGGACATCGACGGCCGCGACATTGGCCGGCTCGACTCCACCGGCGCGATGCTGCTGTCGCGCTACGCGATGCGCGTGGGCCTCGGCCTGTCCACGGTGGAAGTGCAACCGCGCTACCAGAGCCTGGTCGACTCGGTGCGGCAGATCTGCGAGACCCCGCTGCGCGACACCCGCAAGGAACTCGGCTTCCACCGCATGCTCGGCCGCCTGGGCTACGCGATGGAGGACTACACCCGGGAGGTGCTGGCGCTGATCGGTTTCGGCGGCCTGACCCTGCAGACCTCGGTGCGCACGCTGCTGCGGCCCGCGCGCATCCGCTGGACGCCGACCGTGCACCACATGGAGCAGGTTGGCCTCGATGCGGTGCCGCTGGTGCTGCTGCTCAGCTTCATGGTCGGCGCGGTGATCGCCTTCCTTGGCGCCACCGTGCTGCGCGACTTCGGCGCCGAAATCTTCGTGGTGGAACTGGTGGGCATCGCCTTCCTGCGCGAGTTCGGCGTGCTGCTCACCGCCATTCTTCTTGCAGGCCGGACTGCGAGCGCCTTCACCGCGCAGATCGGCGCGATGCAGACCGGCGAGGAGATCGACGCGATCCGCACCCTTGGCCTGGACCCGATCGAGCTACTGGTGCTGCCGCGGTTGTTCGCGCTGCTGGTGATGCTGCCGCTGCTGACCTTCCTGGCGATGATGGCGGGATTGCTCGGCGGCATGGCGGTGACCACGCTCAACCTCGGGCTTTCGCCCGAACTGTTCTTCACCCGCCTGCACGAGAACATCGCGGTGCGGCATTTCTGGGTCGGCCTGTCGAAGGCGCCGATCTTCGCCACCGTCATCGCGCTGATCGGTTGCCTGGAAGGCTTCCAGACCCAGGGCACCGCGCAATCGGTCGGCGAGCGCACCACCTCCAGCGTGGTGCAGACGATCTCGCTGGTGATCCTGCTCGACGCCTTCGCCGCGCTGTTCTTCATGGAGATGGACTGGTGAGCGCGGTCGCGCCGGCGGCCGAGGGCGGCGAGTTCGCGATCCGCGTACGCGGGCTGGCCAACAGCTTCGGCGACCAGGTGGTGCACCAGGACCTGGACCTGGACGTACGCACGGGCGAGATCATCGGCGTGGTGGGCGGCTCGGGCACCGGCAAGTCCGTGCTGATGCGCGCGATCCTGGGCCTGCGTCCGCCGCAGGCGGGGACGATCGAGGTGCTCGGCGTGGACGCGCTCAGCACCGACGCCCAGGAGCGGCTCAAGATCGAGAAGAACAGCGGCGTGCTCTACCAGAACGGCGCGCTGTTCTCGTCACTGACGGTCGCCGAGAACGTGATGGTGCCGCTCAAGGAGCACCACGCCCTGCCCCTGGACCTGGTCCACGACCTGGCCATCCTCAAGATCCGGCTGTCGGGCCTGCCGGACAACGCCGCCGACAAGTACCCGGCGCAACTGTCGGGCGGCATGCGCAAGCGCGCGGCACTGGCCCGGGCCCTGGCGCTGGATCCGGCCCTGCTGTTCCTGGACGAGCCCACCGCCGGCCTGGACCCGATCGGCGCGGCCGCCTTCGACCAATTGATCCTGAACCTGCAGCGCGCGTTGGGTTTGACCGTGTTCCTGATCACCCACGATCTGGATACCCTGTACACGATCTGCAACCGGGTGGCGGTGCTGGCCGACGGCAAGGTGCTGGTCAACGCACCGCTGGAGGAGGTCGAACGCTTCGACCATCCCTGGGTGCAGGAGTACTTCCACGGCCCGCGTGGCCGCGCGGCGCAGGCGGCGCGCGATGCGGACGGCGCGCAACCCGCGCCCGGCGTGCCAGGCCCCAAGGAGACGACGTAGTGGAAACCCGAGCCAACCACGTGCTGATCGGCCTGTTCACCATCCTGGTGACGCTGCTCGGCGTGTTCTTCGCGCTGTGGGCGGCCAACTACGCCGCCAACCGCGACTGGGACGAATACGACGTCATCTTCAAGGAAGCGGTGACCGGCCTGGGCACCGGCGGCATCGTCCAGTACAACGGCATCAACGTGGGTGAGGTCCGCAAGCTGAGCCTCGACCCCAAGGACCCGCGCAAGGTGATCGCGCGCATCCGCCTGGCCGCCGACACGCCGGTGAAGATCGACACCAAGGCCAAGCTGGCGTTCGTCGGACTGACCGGCGTGGCGCAGATCCAGCTCACCGGCGGCTTGCCCGAGAGCCCGCGCCTGTTGCCGACGCCCGACCGCAAGGTGCCGGTGATCCCCACCACGCCCTCGGCGCTGCAGAACATCGCCGAGGCCGCCAACGACATCGTCGAGCGCCTGCGCACGGTGCTCAGCGACCAGAACATCGAGCGCATCTCCGGCACGCTCGATGACGTGCACCAGGTGACGAGCACCATCGCCGCGCAGAAGGAGGACGTCGCCGGGCTGATCCGCAACCTGCGCGATGCCACCGCCCAGCTCAACATCACCCTCGGCAAGGCCCAGGGGAGCCTGGACACCATCGACCGCGAGGTGGTCAAGAACCTGCCCGAGATCATGGCCAAGCTCGACCGCACGCTCGGCGCGCTCGAGTCGACCGCCAGGAACGCCAACGGCATGATCGCCGACAACCGCGAGGCGGTCGCGAGCTTCAGCCAGGACGGGTTGGCGCAGGTGGGCCCCACCCTGGCGGAACTGCGTGAACTCATGCGCGACCTGCGCCGCGTCACGTCGCGGCTGGACCGCAACCCCGGCAGCTACGTCACCGGCCGCAACCGCCCCGAGGAGTTCGATCCCGATGCCAACGCCAAGAAATAGCGCCGCCGTCGTCCTGCTGGCCGCGGCGGTGGCCGGCTGTAGCGTGCTGCCCAAGCGCGAACCCACGCGGGTGTACGCGCCCACCCAGGCGCCGGTCACGGTGGCCGCCGAGTGGCCATCGGTGCGCTGGTCCCTGCTGGTCGCCAAGCCCGGCGCCAGCCAGCAGCTCGACACCGAGCGCATCGCGGTGCACCCGGGCCCGGGGGCCGTGCAGGTCTACCAGGCCTCGAGCTGGGCTGACCCGGCGACGGAGCTGGTGCAGACCGCGCTGGTCCGCGGCTTCGAGGACTCCGGCAAGATCCTGGCCGTCGCCCGCCCCGGCAGCGGCGTGCACGGCGACTATTCGCTGCAATCGGAACTGCGCAGCTTCACCTCCGTGTACGAAGGCGGGCAACCGCAGGCCGTGGTCGAGGTGTATGCACGGCTCGTGCACGCGGCCGATGGCGGCGTGGTCGCCGCGCAGCTGTTCCGCGAGGCCGAGCCCGCCGCGGGCACCGAGGTTCCGCAGGTCGTCGAAGCCTTCGGCCGCGCACTCGATCGCACGCGCGACCGCATGATCGGCTGGACCCTGGCCACCGGTGAGGCGCATGAGGCGCGCATGGCCAAGGATCCGGCCGCCGCGCACTGAAGCTTCAACGCGGCTCGACCAGGATTCGCCGGAAGGTCAGGTTGATGCGCGCACCCGGCGCGCGCCGGCTGCGCGGCAAGGCGTGCTGGAAGTGCGCCTGGGTCTTCCCCCGCATCACCAGCAAGCTGCCGGGCGGCAGCTCGAGCGCCAGCCGCTGCACGGGATCGGCACGCGAGCGGAGCGCGAAGCGCCGCGCCTGGCCCAGGCTGAGCGAGGCGATCACCGGCTCCGGCCCGAGCTCGGGCTCGTCGTCCGCGTGCCAGCCCATGGCGTCATCGCCGTCGCGGTAGAGGTTGGCCAGCACCGAGTTGAAGGGCCCGCCCAGTTCCGAGGCCAGGCGCTCGCGCAGCGCGGCCAGCGCCCGCGGCCAGGGCCGGGGCTCGAAATCCGCGCCGGAGTAGCGGTAACGTGCCCGTGGGTCGCCGATCCAGCAACTGCGCCGGGGCGAATCCACCCAGCGTCCGAACAGCCGTATGCGGTGGGTCTCCCAGGCGATGCCGGCGTGAAGGTCCGCGAAAAGCGCCGCGGCCTCGTCGGGATCCAGCCAGGCCGGATCCCAGAGCAGGTCGGCGCCCTCCAGCGGCAGCGGTGCGAGCATGCCGGCATTGTCGGGCAAGTGCGTCCGGTTTGCCGTGGCCGCGGCCAAACCGCGACAATGGCGGCCTGCACAGGAGCCGGCCATGAGCGATCGCGATGTGATGGAGTACGACGTCGTCACCGTGGGCGCGGGCCCGTCGGGGCTGGCGTTCGCGATCCGCCTCAAGCAACTCAAGCCGGAACTCAGCGTCTGCGTCATCGAGAAGTCCTCGACCATCGGGGCGCACATCCTGTCCGGCGCGGTGATCGAACCGCAGCCCCTCGACGAACTTCTGCCGGGCTGGCGCGAGGCGCCGCCCCCGATCTGCGTGCCCGCGGGGGAAGACGAGTTCTGGATCCTGTCGAAGACCGGCGGCGTCAAGCTGCCGGTGGTGCCGCCGCAGCTGCGCAACCACGGCAACTTCATCGTCTCCCTCGGCGCCATGTGCGCGTGGATGGCGCCGCAGGCCGAGGCGCTGGGCGTGGAGATCTATCCCGGCTTCGCGGCGGCCGAACCGCTGTACGACGAAGCCACGGGCGCGGTCGCCGGCGTGCGCATCGGCGACATGGGCGTGGCGCGCGATGGCTCGCACAAGCCTGGTTACACCCAGGGCATCGACATCCGCGCCAAGCTGACGGTGTTCGGCGAAGGCGCGCGCGGCCACCTGACCAAGCAGCTGATCGGCAAGTACGCGCTGGCCGCGGACAGCGACCCGCAGAACTACTCGATCGGCATCAAGGAGCTGTGGCAGGTGCCAGCCGGCCGCGTGGTGCCCGGCAAGATCGTGCACACGATGGGCTGGCCGGCGGATTCGCACACCTACGGCGGCAGCTTCCTCTACCACCTCGATGGTGACCGCATCGCGCTTGGCTACGTCAGCGGCCTGGACTACCGCGACCCGATGTACCAGCCCTACGAGGCCTTCCAGCAATGGAAGAACCACCCTTCCGTGAAGGCGCTGCTGGAAGGCGGCACCATCCTGTCGGCGGGTGCGCGCGCGATCGTCACGGGCGGCTACCAGGCGCTGCCGAAGGTCGAGATGCCCGGCGCGATGCTGGTCGGCGACGGCGCCGGCCTGCTCAACGTGCCCAAGATCAAGGGCACCCACCAGGCGCTGCGCTCGGGCATGCTCGCCGCCCAGCACGTTGCCGAGGCGGGACTGACGTCGGAAGGCTGGGACGCGCGCCTGCGCGCCTCGCCGGTGATGGCGGAGCTGCGGAAGGTGCGCAACATCAAGCCTGCCTTCAAGAAGGGCCAGTGGTTCGGCCTGCTCAACGCCGGCTGGGAAACCATCACCGGCGGACATTCGCCGTGGACCTTCCGGACCAAGGCGGATTTCGACTCGCTGCAGCGGGTGGCGGAGGCCGAGCGCCCGAAGCGCGACTACGTCGAACGCACGTTGCCGCCGCGCGACCGCCTCGCCGGCGTGTACTTCGCCGCCACCGAGCACGACGAGGACCAGCCGATCCACCTGCAGGTGCTCG
>CBININ010000006.1:0-21124 GCA_966250755.1 uncultured Gammaproteobacteria bacterium
AGGCCGGCTCGCAGACGTCGCAGTTGACGCACAGCTCGTTGATCAACAGGGCCATCGCGCACCCCGGCGGCCCCGCGCGGAGGCCGCCGTCGCTTCGTTCACCGGCTTACTTTGCCTCGACGAAGATGTACTTGCCGCCAACGGATTCGACCGCCGCCTGCACGCGGGCGCTGTCGGCGGCACTGCCGACGAACAGGACCTGCGAGCCCTTGAGCGCGTCCGGCGCGCCGCCGGCGAAGGAGGCCACGATCAGGTCGGCCATGCGGGTGCTGTTGGGCGAGCCAAAGGCGAGCAGGTTGCCCGGCAGCACCGAGCGCTGGATGACGGTGTTGACGTTCTCGGCCTGGCGCTCGAACTTGGTCTTGCCGTCGGTGTCCTCCGGGCTGGAGGTGTCGCTGTCCATCGGCAGGTAATAGGCCATGGTGCGGTCGGTGACACCGGCCTGGTTGCGGCCGATCACCTGCTGCAGGTAGGGCTGCCACTGCTTGTCGTCCGGCGTGGCGGGCGCGTGCAGCTCGGGCAGCGGGGCCTTGGCGGCCTTGGCTTCTGTTTCCTCGGGATCCTGGGTCTCGCAGGCGGACAGGGAGAGCGCGAGGCCCAGGGCGATGACGGCGAGCAGGGAACGGGACATGGCGAACCTCATGACTTCATTGAGAGCGGCGTGGAATGGCCCCAGCGCGCGGACAGCGCAGCCGCGACGGCGGGGTGGACGAACCCGGACACGTCCCCGCCCAGCCGCGCGATTTCGCGCACCAGGGTCGAGGACAGGAAGCTGTGCTGTTCGGCCGGCGTCAGGAACAGGGTTTCGACGTCGGGGATGAGGTGGCGGTTCATGCTCGCCAGCTGGAACTCGTATTCGAAGTCCGACACCGCGCGCAGGCCGCGCAGCAGCACGCCGGCGCCGAGTTCGTGGACGAAGTGCGCCAGCAGGCCGTCGAAGCCCCGCACGCTGACGTTGGGGATTTCGGCCAGCGCGGCGCGGGTCAGCGCCACGCGCTCGTCCAGCGGCAGGGCGGGTCCCTTGCCCGGGCTCTCGGCCACGCCGACGATGATTTCGTCGAAGATCCTGGCGGCGCGCGTGACCAGGTCCACGTGCCCGTTGGTGATCGGGTCGAAGGTGCCCGGATACACGGCGATGCGGTTGCGCGACGCGGTCATGCCGACGCTGGTCCTGCCCCAGGGGAACTGCCCGCCAGTGTAGCAGCCGGGTCGGGTTTTTCCGCCCGGAACAGCAGGTGGCGGGCCTCGCGGCTGCCGCCCTCGCGGTGCAGGCGCCAGCCTGGCGGGGGCACGAAGCCCGCCTGCGCCGCCAGCTCGACGTAGACCCAGGCCCGGTCGGCCAGGTGCGGCTGGAGTGCGGCCGCGGCGGCCTGCCACAGGCCCGCGTCGAAGGGTGGATCGAGGAAGGCGGCGTCGAAGCCGGTCACGGGCGGCTGCGCGAGCCAGCGCAGCGCGTCGGCGCAGGCCACGTGGACGCCGTCGGCACGCAGGCGCGCGGCGCTCTCGCCGAGACTGCGCGCCTGGGCAGCATCGCGCTCCACCAGCCACACCTCCGCCGCCCCGCGCGAAAAGGCCTCGAAGCCAAGCGCCCCCGATCCGGCAAACAGGTCGAGTACCTTCGCACCCGCCAACTCGCCCTGCAGCCAGTTGAACAGGGTTTCGCGGGCGCGGTCGGCGCTCGGGCGCAATCCGCCCAGGTCCGGCACCGGCAGCTTCGAGCCGCGCAGGCGTCCGCCGATGATGCGCACCTTGCCGGGCGGGGGCCGGTTCATCGGGGACTCCGGGGGGTGGGTGCTACCATTCGCGCATTGTCCCCCGGTTCGCTTCGATGTTCGAATTCCTCAAGAAAAAGCCGGTGCCAGCGCCGCCCGCGGCGGCGAGACCGGCCTCCGCGGACGCGCCCCCGCCGACGCCCGACGCCACGCCGCCAAGCGTCGAACCGATCGCGCCGACGCCACGCACCGGCTTCAGCCCCGACGACCTCGCCCGCGCCTTCACCGACGTGCAGGCCGAGAAGGCCGCGCGCGCCGAGGCCGAGAAGGCCGCCGCCCGCGTGGCCGTGCGCGAGACGATGGGCGGCAGCTTCCTGGCGCGCAGCCTGGGCGGCCTGTTCTCCGGCAATCCAAAGCTCGACGAGTCGCTGCTGGAGGAACTGGAGACCACGCTGATCGGCGCCGACGTCGGCGTCACCGCCAGCACCGAATTGCTCGACCGCCTGCGCAAGCGCATGAAGGCGCGCGAGTTCGCCGACGCCGCCGCGCTGCACCGTGCGCTGCGCGCCGACCTGCTGGCCTTGCTGGCACCGATCGCGAAACCGCTGGAGATCGAATCGGCCAGCAAGCCCTTCGTCATCCTCACCGTCGGCGTCAACGGCGTGGGCAAGACCACCACGATCGGCAAGCTGGCGCGCCGTTTCCAGCTCGACGGGCACCAGCTGATGCTCGCCGCGGCCGACACCTTCCGCGCCGCCGCCGTCGAACAGCTGAAGATCTGGGGCGAACGCAACAACGTCGCGGTCGTCGCGCAGGGCCAGAACGCCGATGCGGCTTCCGTGAGCTTCGACGCGCTGCAGGCCGCGCGCTCGCGCGGCTACGACGTGCTGATCGTGGACACCGCCGGCCGCCTGCATACCCAGGCCGGACTGATGGCCGAGCTGGGCAAGATCCGCCGCGTGCTCGGCAAGCTCGACGCCGACACACCGCATGAAGTGCTGATGGTGATCGACGGCACCACCGGCCAGAACGCGATCAGCCAGCTGCGCGCCTTCCACCAGGCGGTGAACGTGACCGGGCTGGTGGTCACCAAGCTCGACGGCAGCGCCAAGGGCGGCGTGCTGTTCGCCCTCGCCCGCGAGTTCGGCATCCCGATCCGCTTCATCGGCCTGGGCGAGAAGCTCGAGGACCTGCGCGTGTTCGACCCCGAGGCCTTCGTGGACGCGCTGCTGCCGGCGCCGCCGGCCGCCTGATGCCGCTGTCGCCGCGCGCCCGCCGCTGGTCGCGGATCGCGGCGGTGGCCGTCGTGCTGCTGTCGACGGCGGCATGGTGGGTCAACCGCCAGCTCGAGCCGGAGAGACTCACGCGTACCGTGCTGGCGCGCGCCGGCGCGGCCCTGCAGCTCGACCTGCGTTTCGACGGCCTGCCCGAGTACGCGCTGCGGCCGGAGCCGCGCCTGGTATTGCCGGATTTCTCCGCGCGCGGGCCGGATGGCAAGGTATTCCTTTCCGCACGGCGGCTCGAGGTTTCGCTGCCTTGGGACACGCTGACCGGGGGCGAGCCGGTGATCACGCGCGTCGAACTCGACGCACCGCGGCTGGATGTCGCCGGGCTGCAGCGCTGGCTCGATTCGCGGCCGAAGGAGCCCTTCAAGGTGCCGACGCTGTCGAAGGGCCTCGCGGTCAGCGACGGAATGGTGGTCGGCGACGGCTGGTCGCTGCAGGGCTTGTCGGTCGAACTGCCGACGCTCGCCGAGGGAAGGCGCGCGCAGCTGGCGACGCGGGGCGAGGTGCTGCGCGGCGAGACGCGCGTCGGTTTCGACGGCAAGCTCGACCTCGCCACCGCCGGGCTCAAGTCGGACTTCGACCTGCGTTCCACGCTCAGCCTCGCCCGCAAGCCCAAGCCGCTGCAGGCGACCCTGGCTGCGCGCGGTCGCTACGCGCTGGATGAGGCCCTGGATTCGCTGCGCCTGGATGCCGTGCAGGTCAAGGCCGATTCGCCGTTGCCGAGCTTCGACGGAAGCGGTGCACTGGCGTCGGGCAAGTCGCTGGCGATCGATTTCATGGCGCGCCTCGTGGACTGGCCGAAGGACTGGCCGCAGTTGCCCGGCACCCTGGCAGGCAAGGGTGCCAACCTGCCGGTGAAGCTCTCCTACCGCGGCGACACCGCCTTCAACGGCCCGCTGTCCCTGCACGCCGAGCGCGAAGCGACGGTGGTGGACGCGCGCCTGCGGGTGCCCGGGTTCATGCAGTGGTTCGACGATCGCGCCGGCGCGGTGCTGCCGCCGCTCAACGCGACGCTGAAGACGCCGGCGCTCGAGTTCGACGGCGTGACGCTGGAGGGCGTCGAGCTGCAGGTGTCCGACGAAGGCGCCGCGCCGTGAGCGGGATCGCCGCGCGCCTGCTCGCCTGGTTCGATACCAGCGGCCGGCACGACCTGCCCTGGCAGCATCCGCGATCGCCGTACCGGGTGTGGCTGTCGGAGGTGATGCTGCAGCAGACGCAGGTGCAGACCGTCATCCCTTACTTCGAGAAGTTCGTGCGGGCCTTGCCCGACCTGCCGGCGCTGGCGGCCGCGGACAGCGACGAGGTGCTCGCGCTGTGGTCGGGCCTGGGTTACTACGCGCGGGCCCGCAACCTGCACGCGGCCGCGCGCCTGTGCATGGAGCGCCACGGCGGCGAGCTGCCGGCGGACTTCGAGGCGCTTGCGGCATTGCCCGGCATCGGCCGCAGCACCGCCGGCGCCATCCTGGCGCAGGCGCATGGCCTGCGTTTCGCGATCCTCGATGGCAACGTCAAGCGCACGCTCTGCCGCTACCACGGCGTCGAGGGCTGGCCGGGCGCGGGTGCCACGGAAAAACGCTTGTGGGAACTGACTCACTCGCATCTTCCGGACGATCGCCTCGCCGATTACACCCAAGCGATCATGGATTTCGGCGCGACCCTGTGCACGCGCAGCGACCCGGCCTGCGTGTTGTGCCCGTTGCAGGCGGACTGCGTCGCACTGCGCGAGGGTCGCACCCTCGAACTGCCGCAGCCCAAGCCGGGCAAGCCGATGCCCGAGCGCCACGCGCTGATGCTGGTGCTGCACGACGGCGGCGGCAACGTGTTGCTGGCGCGGCGTCCGCCGACCGGCGTGTGGTCCGGCCTATGGTCGCTGCCGGAGGCCGCCGACCATGACGAAGCGCGCCGCCTGCTCGCCTCGCTGGCCGACGCCGACTTCGAGGACAACCGGCCGCTGGACGCGATCGACCATGCCTTCAGCCATTACCGGCTGCGGATCACGCCGCTGGCCTGGGATGGCGTGCGGGGCGCGGCGCGCATCGGCGATAATCCCGACCTGCGCTGGCAATCGTTGTCGGCGCTTTCCAGCGTCGGCCTGCCGGCGCCCGTGCGCCGCCTGCTCGAGGCGCTGGCGCCCACCGACCGCAAGGAAACCGCATGAGCCGCACCGTCTTCTGCCAGAAGCACCAGGTCGAGACCGAAGGCCTGCCCTTCGTGCCTTGGCCCGGCCCGCTGGGCAAGCGCGTGTTCGAACACATCGGCCGCCCGGCCTGGCAGGAATGGCTGGCGCACCAGACCATGGTGATCAACGAGAACCGGCTGTCGCCGCTCGATCCCAAGCACCGGGCCTTGCTGGAAGCGGAAATGGAGAAGTTCCTGTTCGGCGACGGCGCGCAGGCGCCCGCCGGTTACGTGCCGCCGGAGGCCTGATTCCGCCGTCGCCGGGACGCCGGTCGGCATCTCGGCTTGCCTCCGCCCCTCCCCCGCCGGTATCATTCCGCCCTCGCACCGGCCCGGCCGCGGCGATTCCAGCCTTCCTGGCCGAGTAGCTCAGTTGGTAGAGCAGGGGATTGAAAATCCCCGTGTCGGCGGTTCAATTCCGTCCTCGGCCACCATATTCAGCAGATCCTGCACCAAGCCGCACGCGTTGCGGCTTTTTTCTTGCTCAGCGACAGCTACTCGGCACCCAGCTCTCCTTCAGCACCACGCCGCCTGCGATCAGGAAGCGCTTGCACTCCCAGGAGATCGAACCCGCATGCGTGGTTGGCTCGAACAGCAAGGCGGCGTCGTCGATGCTGGAGTTGGCGCGTTGCGGCGAATCGCTGCTGAAGATCAGCAGGATGCTGCCTGGCTCCAGCGGGGCGCAGCCCTCGCCGGCGACGCGAACCTCGGACACGTAGTTGCCCGTGATCGAGGCCGGACTCGCCAATCCGACGGATGCATTGCCGGCCGGGGTGCCGCCGGCACAGCCTCCCGCGGGGAAATGACCCTTCTTCGTGTAGAAGTCCACCACGGAGGTCTTCACGCCGTCGGCCAGGGACATGCCCTCGGCAATCTGGGCGCGGATGACGTAGTCCTGGTACTGGCTCAACGCGATGGCACCCAGGATCGCGACGATCGCGACCACGACCATCAGTTCGATCAGGGTGAAACCTTGCTGCGAACGCATGCCGCGATTCCTCCGATGCTGGCCGAGAGCCTGGGCATCGGGGGGCTGCCGGGCAGCCGTAATATCGCATGTCGGAGGGGAGGACCGCCTGCCGCTCGTCGGCGTTTAGAGGCTGACCAGCACCCCGGCCGCGTCCACGTGGTGCGAGTGCCCCTGGATGACCACTGGCTCGCCGCAGCAGGGGCAGGTCAGGTTCACGTTGAGCGGCCCTTGCAGGGTCGCGCCCTTGGGGAAGTCGAGCTCGAGCATGCCGCGGGTGCCGCGGGCACAGGCGTAAGGACTGGAGGCAGTGACGAAGCCGCTGCTCGCGGCGAAGCCGTCGCCATCACTCGGGTTGTAGGTCAAGGGCCTCTCCTGCGCTCGGGGGTTGCGCGTCGCGACGCCTCACCCGCGCCGGACGACCGCAGCCTGTCGCGCGGCGAGCGCGATGGCATGATCAATCTGAACCATCCGTTCGATTCTGTGAACCGAAACACGGACGTTCCGCGACGCGCGACGAAACCGCCGCGCCCTGCTCGAGGGCGCGGCGACGGCAGGAATCAGCTCAGGCCCAGCCCTTGTCCAGGTAGGCCATCAGGTCCGTGGAACGCACGGGCGGCCGGCGTTTGAAGCTGGCCAGCTTCTCGTGGACCATCTGGAAGTTCGCCGGCACCGGCGAGAAATTGCGCGCCCGCAGGTAGCCGGCGACGAAGTCGTCGATGCCCACGGACTCGGACTCGGACAGGTAGACGCGATCGATGGGCCGGGGGGCCGAGAAGGGTGACCAGAACATATAGCCTCGGGGGGTAGGCTGGGGGCAAGGCGAAAGTATCACCCGGATGGCCGGGAAAGTGGAACCCCCGTCACAAGCCAGGCATCCGCCGGTGGACGCCGTGCCCGTGTTCAGGGCGTCCGGAACCGTGCCGGCCGCTTTCGGGACAGGGGCGCCGTGGCCGAACCCGCCGGAGCCAGCGGAGCGGCATCGTCGTTGAGGATGGTGCCCACCGCCGTGCCGTCGGCCACCGTGGCGCCCGAAACATTGGCGACGGCGACGTTGAAGGTCTCGTTGCCCTCCGCGCCGGTATCGCCGTTGACGGCCACTTCGAACAGCTGGGTGGTGCGCCCGGCGTCGATGAAACGGCCGCCGAGGCTGCGCGCCACGAAATCGCTGCCGCCCGCCGCCGTACCGTTGCCGGTGGCGATGTCGTAATAGACCGGGTTGGGCATGGGCGCGGACAAACGCACGACGAAGCTCGCCGTGGTGGTGCCGCTGTTGCCTTCGGTCACCGACACGTCGCCGATGCTCAGCGCGGCGAGGTCGTCGTTGCTGATGCGGCCGACGCCCTGCGGGTCCGCGATCGTCGCGTTGGAAGGATTGGACAGGTTGACGGTGAAGGTCTCGTTGCCCTCCACCGCCGTGTCGCCGTAAACCGGCACGTTGAAACCGACGCTGGTCTGGCCCGCGGGGATCGTCAGGCCGTTCACCGCGGTCGCGGCGTAATCGGTCGCCATGGCGGCGGTACCCGACGCCGTCGCCACGTCCACCGTCACCGGATTGGCCGAAGGCGAAGGCATCGAGATCGTGAAGCTGGCCTGCTTGGTGCCTGCATTGCCCTCGCTGATGGAAAGATCGTTCACCGAGAGCGCGGGCAACACCGGATCGGCCGGCGTGTACTGGCCGACCAGGGACACGCCGCTGATCGCGCTGTAGGCGTGCACCAGCACGTACCAGGTACCGGCTTGCGCGCTACGCGTGCAATTCTCGGTGGTGCTCGAACCTCCGGAGATGCAATCGTAGGTGCTCAGGCTGGGGACGGCGCCGAAGCGCACGTAGAGGTCGGCGTCGCCGGTCCCGCCGTAGGTGTTGAAGGCAACCTGGGTCTTGCCCGCAGGCACCTCGAGCGAATACACCAAGGCCTGGCCCTTGGCCGCGGCGATCGGCGTGACGACCACGCCGCTGGTCAGCGCGGTCGGCAGCGCAACCGAGATGTCGGCATTGGCCGAGCCGTTCTTCGAAGCATTGGCCACGCTGGCCGCCACCACCGGCACCGAATAGAAACCGGCCGTCGCATTCGCGCTGACGGTGATACCGACGGGCACGTTCGCCGAGGCGCCCGGCGCCAATGCCGAGGTTTGCCCGCCGCTGGAGCCCCAGCCCGCTGGCGCGGTGACGCCGACGTTGAAGGTCGTCGCCGCGCAACCGCAGCTGTCCATGTTCGTCACGGTGGCGGTATAGCCCGCCACCTCGCCCGGAACCCGCCACGACGTGCCCGCGGGCGACAGACTCACCGCGGGCTTGTTGTTGCACGACGGAGCCGCGTAACTGACATTGACACTGGCGTATCCGGCGCCGACCGACACCGGCTGGATCACCAGGCCCGTGGCCGGGTCGGTGAAGCTGGCGCCATTGACCAGGCCGATGTCGTGCCAGGTCGTGGTGGCGGGGCTCATGTCCAGCAGCTGGCTGCTGTCCGGGTCGCCCTCGATCACGCGGTGCACGATCACGCTGTTGGGGATGCTGGTGACCTGGTTGGCGATGAAGCCATCGAAGCCCACCGCCTCGCGCTTCTCCACGTAGTACCACTCGCTCGGCGCGATGCCGCAGGCGCTGACGGTGTTGCCGATCTTGAGCGCACGCGGCGTGCTGCTGCGCGCGGCCTCCATGTTGCCGATGCTGAACTGCCCCGCCCCGGACTGGACGGTGGTCAGCGGCGGCGAGATGCCCGCGCCCAGCCAGCCCAGGCGTTCCTTCTGGAAGGCATTGAAATGCGCGGCGCCGCCGCCCGGTGTTCCGCCCATCACGTCCAGCACGTCCCCGTATTCGGTACTGGTGCAGGCGCCGCCCACGACATTGGCGCCGCAGTCGAGCGAGTGCGAATGGTACAGGCCGAAATTGTGGCCCATCTCATGGGCCACCACGGAGACCACGAAGCCGAACTTGGCGTTGATCCAGGACCGCGAGGGATTTCCGCCCACCGTGCCCAGGCCCCACCAGGTGCAGCTGTTGCCGGGGAAGACGTAGACCTTGCGCCGGTAGTTCGACAGCACGTAGCCGCCGGCGGTGGCGGCGGCGTCGGCCTTCTGCGCTATCGCATCGTAGTTGCAGGTCGTACTGAGCTCGCTGATCGTGTACCAGGGCGTCACCGCGCCTGCCAGCGAGGTTTGCTGGTAGGAATTCTCCATGTCGTAGTCGCTGGTGCCGCCGAGTACGACGTTGCTGGCCGCGGCCTGGTCGAAAGGCTGGGTCGCCGCGTCGCTGAAGTTCACCAGCATCACCAGGGTGTTCTGCACGCCCAGGGTGTTCGGCAAGGCCGCCGCGAGGGTGGTGACGCTGCCGCTGCCGCCGTTGGCGAGCACGATGTCGTCGTCCAGGCCGATGCCCTGCACGCGGATGCGCGAGCCGTCCAGCAATCGGGTCGGTCGCCCCGCGAAATGCAGCGTTCGCCTTCCGGCGGCGGTCTTGAGCCGGTAAAGGTAGTAGTCCACGTCCTTGCCGGGCATGTCGACGTGGATCACCTCGAGTTCACCCTCCGCCTTCACCGGCCGCTCGATCAGGACCTGGCTCTCTACGGGGAAGGCCGCGCGGATGCCCGCCGGCATCGCCAGCCTCAGCACCGCCTCGGGATTGCCGTCGAGCAGCATGCGCAGCAGTTCGTGGCGTTCACGGGCGATCGCCAGCACGTCCGCGCGCGGGCGGGTCTGCTTGGGGCGCGGCAATCGTGCCTGCGCGTTGCGGGTGGCGAGCAGTTCGCGCGTCAGCTCCTCGGCCAGACGAACGGATTCGGGTTTCGCGGTCCGGGCCAGTGCGCGGTCGCCGCCGTGCGCACCCGCCGCGGCGGCCAGGCACAGGCCCAGGAGGAGGACGGACAGGCGGCGCAGGGTCGAGGCCATGGGAGGGGGGCGCGGGAATCGAATTCCACCATGCGAAGACGCGGCCGGCCTGTCAATCGCCGGAGTCGCCAATAGTGATGGGCTTCGCCAGTCCCGTCCGACTTCACGCGGTTCCGGGCCGCCGGTGCGCGTTCAGGCGGCGGTTGCGAGACTGCCGCCATGGCGAGGAAGGGACGCATCCGCGTGGGCAGCGCCGGTTGGCAGGTGCCGGCCGTGCACCGGCCTTTGGTGGGCGGCGAAGGCAGTACGCTGGCCCGGTACGCCGCGCGTTTCGATTGCGTCGAGGTGAACTCCTCCTTCTATCGTGCCCACGCCACGAAGACCTGGGCCGGCTGGGCGGCGCAGGTGCCGGCGAACTTCCGGTTCAGCGCGAAGATCCCGCAGGCGATCAGCCATGACGCGCGGTTGCAGCGCTGCGGGCCCGCGCTCGATCGCTTCCGTGACGAGGTGTCGGCGTTGGGCCGCAAGCTCGGCGGCCTGCTCTTGCAGTTGCCGCCAAGCCTGGCCTTCGATGCACGCATCGCCGATACCTTCCTGGCGATGCTGAGGCGCCGCTTCGAGGTCGGCCTGGCCTGCGAGCCGCGCCACGCCAGTTGGTTCACGCCGGCGGCGGACGCCGTGCTGCTGCGCCATGGTGTTGCCCGCGTCGCGGCCGATCCCGCCAAGGGCAGCGACGCCGTCGAGCCCGGCGGCAGCCCGAAGCAATGGCGCTACTGGCGCCTGCACGGGTCGCCGCGCGTCTACTTCAGCCAGTACGGGGACGCGGTGCTGGATGCGCTCGCAACGCGCCTGCGCCCCGGCGACTGGGTGGTGTTCGACAACACCGCGCACGGCCATGCGCTCGGCGATGCCGCGCGCCTGCAAGCGCGGATCGCCGCGCAATCCTGAAACGGGCCTGCGCCCGCTTACGCGGCGGCGCCCTTGGCTTCCGGCAGCGCCAGGCTGCCCTCGAGGCGATCGGCGATGGTGTGCAGCGCCTGGTCGAAGGCCGATTCGGAGTGGCGCGCGCGAATGCGGCCCTCGATCTCCATCTCCGCCAGTTCCTCCGGCGAGGCCACCAGCATGCGCTGGCCGCGGCGGTTGCTCAGGATGCGGCGACCGCTGATCGGGCTGGTCCAGCTGATGCGCGCGGACGTCACCCGCCCGTCCTCGGCGACGAAATCGAGCCAGGTGCCGATGGGGTACGCGCGGTAGCGCTCGACGATCTCTTCCGGCAGTTCCGCGATCACCGCGTCGGACACCACGACGAAGGCGTCATCGACTTCGGTTTCCGCCGGCATCGGCGTGTGCTGCAGGATCACCGCCGGCGATTCGACCAGCACGCGCGCGGCCGCGGCGGGCTCCGGCGGCGGCGGGTCGAAATCCGCCGGAGCTTCGGGGCCGAAGTCGGCGTCCTGCGAGGATTGCGCCAGTTCGGGCGCGCCGCGGATCGCCAGGGCCAGCGAAAGTTCGACCAGCAGTTCGTCGGCGGCGCTGCCGGGCTGCCCCGAGCTCGCCATCACCTCCACCACGACCGGGCGAAGGGTTTGCGGCTCTTCGAGCGCGCCGGCGTCGTTGCTGCGCAGCAGCGCCTCGAGCAGGCCGCGGCTGAGCTGCACCCCCTCGCCCTCCTCGCCTTCGCGCAGGGTCACCACGGTGTGGTGGTGCTGCCAGGGCCCGGCGAGGAAGTCGAGCAGCACCGACGGCAGGCTCTTGCCGATGATCGCGTCGTTGAGGAAACGCGACACAGCTTCCCGCGCGGCCTGGCGGCGCTCCTTGCCGCTCTGCGCGTCGGCGGCGCGCTTTTCCGACAGCTCGGCGCGGCGGCGGCAGACCTCGAGCTCGGAGGCCAGCAGTTCCTCGAGCTTCTCGAAGACGCGCAGGTCCTCGTCGAAGTCGGCGATGATGCGCTCGACGCCATTGAAGGCCTGCTCGCGCAGGCTGCGGTAGTTCGATACTTCCGGCGCCGCGGTCTCGAAGGCCTCGACCAGCAGGTTGAGCACGCGCCGCGCCGGATGGCTGGACTGCATGAACATGCGGCGATCGAGCATCGCCACGCGCACGTAGGGGATCACCAGCTTGGCCAGCGCCTGGCGCGCCTTTTCATCGAGGCGGCGCCCATCCAGCAAAGCCTCGAACAGCATGCTCACCAGCTCGAGCATGTCCTGCGCCTGCGTCGGCATGGCCTGCACGCCGCCCGCCAGGCCGATCTGGTTGGCGGTGGCGCCGATGGCCTCGTGCAAGTGGCCGACCACCGAACCGCCGCGGCCATAGGCCGCCGCATAGCTGCCCTGCAGCATCGACAGCACCGAGAAGATGTCGGCTTGCGACCATGGCGCGACGGGCGCGGACGCCGCGGCGTGTCCCAATGGCAGTCCGCCCGGCAGGGCTTCGCCCACCATGCCCTCGCCGCCCATGGCCGGTGCGCCGGCGGGGAGCACGTAGCCGGGCGGAGCCGGCATGCCGACCGGAAAGGCACCGAAACCGGGAGCACCGGGCGTGCCGGGGTATCCGGCATGGCCACCGCCGGCGTACTGCGCAGGATAGGTGCCCGGGAAACCGGGAATGCCCTGCATGGGAACGCCGGGCGCGCCGCCGCCCATGGCGGGCACGAAGCCCGGGGGCGCCGGACCGTAACCGGGCATGCCGCCCTGGGGCCAGGCGCCGGGCATGCCCATGCCGTCGCCGCCGCGCCGCGCACTGAGCAGGCCAAACAGGCGGTCGAGCACCTCGCCGCCCTCCGTGGGCGCGCCACCGATGCCACCGACCGCCGCGCCGCCCGCCAGGCCTTCGCCGGGCTGCAAGGGCGCCACGAGGTCAGGATTGAAGGCATCACCGGAGACAGCCCCCGGGATGCGCGCACCCACTCCGCCGCCGCCACGGCCGCTTCCGCGCACCACGTAGCCGGCGCCCGCCAACTGCGTACTCAGGGTCGAATAGAAGCCGGTGATGCGCGAGATCAGCAACGGTATCAGGCGCGCCAACAGCCAGTCGCGCTCCTCGGGCGTGCAGCGGATCTGCTTCATGCCGCCGCGGATGCCCTCCACCCAGGCCAGGGGGCCGAGCGGGTTCGGCGCACCGTCCACCACGTCGCCACCGGCGATGGCGGCGAGCTGGCGGTCGAGGTCGTCCAGCGAATGCCGGCCCTGGTAACTGACTTCGTTGATGAAGTGCTCGGCCAGCAATTGGGCCTGCTCTTCCTCCGGCGGCAGCAGGTCGAGCAATTGCCGCGGCTTCTGCCGCCGTTCCATGCCCGCCTCGAAGCGCTGCTTCCAGCCTTCGGCCAGCCGCTGCTCGGTCTGCGCGATCAGCTTGTCCCAGTTGGACTTGCTCTTGAAGGCATCGGGCACTTCCTCGTCCTGCACCGCGGAGGCCAGCACCTCGGACAGCAGCGTGCGAAGCTCCTTGAAAGCCTGCAGGCGCGTCCGTTCCATGGCCGTCGCGGAGGGGGGAAGTTGATTCGTGCTCACGGTCGGCCGGTAGAGTAACAAGTGTCCAGCGGATTCACAGTGCCGTGGCGCCAACTCCACGGGGCACTGCTATGCTCGGCAACGAAATCAACGCAACGAGTCGGCCATGCGCACTCACCGTGGAACTGTGTCCGCCATCGCGTTTCTCGCCCTGCTGTCGGCATGCGCGTCCGGCCCGAAGAAGGTGATCAACCCGCCCAAGGCCAGCATCCAGGAACTGGCGGTGCAGCCGGATGGCCGCTGGAAGCTGACCCTGCGCCTGCAGAATTTCAGCAGCGTTTCAACACGCTACGCCGCGGTGGACGCCAAGCTCTACGTGGCGGGCGAGGACGCCGGCCAGGTGCGGGCCGCCACCGACATCAGCATCGGCCCGGAATCGGCCGACGTGGTGGAGGCGGTGATCACGCCCGCGCTCGGCGCGAAGGTGGCGGTGGCCTCGGCGTTGGCCTCGCGACGCGCCGTGACCTACACGCTGACCGGATCGGTCCGCGCCACCGAACCCAAGGGTTCGTGGACCTTCACTTACGACAGCAACCTCGATCCCGCCCCGGGCCTGCCGGGCGTGATGCGCTAGGAGCCCATGATGAATTCGTACCAGGCCCCGCTGGCCGACCTGCGCTTCGCGCTCTACGACGTGCTGGAGGCCGAGGCGCTGTTCGCGCGGCTGGGCATGGGCCACGCGCAGCGCGACGTGATCGACGCCGTGCTCGAGGAAGGCGCGCGCTTCACCGGCCAGGTGCTGGCGCCGCTCAATGCGGTCGGCGACCAGGTCGGCTGCAGCTTCGACAAGTCCACCGGTGCGGTCGCCACCCCGCCGGGTTTCCGCCAGGCCTATGCGCAGTTCGTCGAGGGCGGCTGGACCGGCCTGACGGCGCCCGAAGCCATCGGCGGCCAGGACATGCCCGAGACGCTCGGCGCCGCCATCAAGGAAATGCTCGACGCCGCCAACCTGGCCTGGGGCAACTACACCCTGCTCTCGCACGGCGCCATCGAGGCGCTCAAGCACCATGGCGAGGAGTGGCAGAAGGAGGTCTTCCTCAAGCCGATCATCGCCGGCACCTGGACCGGCACGATGTGCCTGACCGAACCGCACGCCGGCTCCGACCTCGGCCTGCTCAAGACCCGTGCCGAACCGAACGACGACGGCACCTACTCGATCAGCGGCACCAAGATCTTCATCACCGGCGGCGAGCACGACTTCACCGACAACATCGTCCACCTGGTGCTGGCGCGGCTGCCGGACGCGCCCGCGGGCACCAAGGGCATCTCGATGTTCATCGTGCCGAAGATGAAGGTCGCGCGCGACGGCACGGTCGGCGAGCGCAATGGCGTGCGCTGCGGCTCGATCGAACACAAGATGGGCATCCACGGTTCGTCCACCTGCGTGATGAACTTCGATGGCGCGCAGGGCTACCTGATCGGCCAGGCCAACAAGGGCCTGATGGCGATGTTCACCATGATGAACACCGCCCGCCTCGCCGTTGGCCTGCAGGGCCTCGGCCTGATGGACCGCGCGCTGCAGAACGCCGAACGCTACGCGAACGAGCGCCTGCAGATGCGTGCGCTCACCGGCGCGAAGTTCCCGGACAAGCCGGCCGACCCGATCATCGTGCACCCCGACGTGCGGCGCATGCTGCTGACCTGCCGCGCGCTGAGCGAGGGCGGCCGCCTGCTCGCGCTGCACGCGGTGTCGCTGGTGGACGTGATGGAGCGCGGCAAGGACGAGGCCGAGCGCAAGGCCGCCGAGGAACTGCTCGGTTTCCTGACGCCGATCGTCAAGGGCATGCTCACGGAGTGGTCGGTGGAGTGCACCAACCACGCGCTGCAGGTGTTCGGCGGCCACGGCTACATCCGCGAACACGGCATGGAGCAGTTGGCGCGCGACGCGCGCATCACCACCCTCTACGAGGGCACTACCGGCATCCAGGCCCTGGACCTGCTGGGTCGCAAGGTGATCCAGCTGCAGGGCGCGGGCCTGCGCCATTTCCTGTCGCTCGTGCAGAAGTTCTGCGAGCGCCACATGGCCGACGCCGAGCTGATCGAGTTCGTGCTGCCGCTGGCCGAGGTGACCAAGCAGTGGGGCGAGCTCACGCTCGAGCTCGGCCGCAAGGCCGTCGGCAACCCCGAGGAGATCGGCGCGGCGGCGGTGGACTACCTGTTCTACTCCGGCTACGCCACGCTCGCCTACTGGTGGGCGCAGTCGGTGGCGATCGCCGACATCGGCCAGCAGTCGGCCGAGTTCAAGCGCCAGAAGCTGGAGACCGCGCGCTTCTTTTTCGCGCGATTGCTGCCGCGGGTGAACCAGCATGCGGCGGGGATCCGGGCGGGTGTGGCGACGCTGGGAGCGGCCTGACCCCCGCGGGCGTCCGATTCAAGCCGGGCCAATCCTGCTGCCCTAGCGACAGGCGATCACCCCGCGCGCCGGGTGGCAGGCCAGCGTGTCCGAGCCGCCGTCATCGCCCAGGCTCAGGGACACCGACAGCCCCGCACGGCTGGCGCCGGACAGGTCGACGCGCGACCCGGAAACGTCGATCGCGAAGCGCCCGTTGCCTTCGAGTTGCCGCAACACCACGCGATCCACGCCGCCCTGTCCAGCCCTGGATTCGAACCGGTAGGCACGCGGCCCGTTGCGCAGCAGCGCGCCCGCCGGCAGCGTCTGCTCGAAAAAGACGCCGTCGGCGTCCGCCAAGCGGATCGTCAGCGGCTCGACCAGGGGCTGGACCCCGTTGCTGCCTGCACCCAGTTCGAACACGCCGCTGCCGGTAAAGCGATCGGCCTTGCGACCGCGCTGCCTGAGGATATGCAGCCAGGCCCGAAGATTCGCGAACGGCACGGTGGCGGGGGCGGAAACGGGCTTGAACTCGTCGGCGCCGATGTCCACCTGTGCCGCGAGGTCGCCGTTACCGTCGACGATCCGCGTGTCGCCCTCGAAATCCTGCTCCGGGAATCCCGCAGGCGTGCTCACCCCGGCGTCGATGGCGGGCGAGCCCGCCAACAGGTGGACATCACCCGCCGCCGCGTTCTTCAGCAACGGATCGGCCGACAGGTTGCCGTTGGCGCCGGTCTGCGGGGCGATCCCGAGGTAATCGGTCGCGTTGCCGTGGACGAGGTTGTTGGTCCACGTCGGTTCGTTGCCGCCGGGATTGAACACCAGCTCAAGGCCGATCTGGTTGGCCGCGATCAGGTTGTTCCGGAACACCTGCTGGACCGCCGAGATGCGCGCGTCCACGTGCACGCCGCCACGGTTGCCGACGATGGTGTTGTTGAACACGCGTGGCGTGTTCCCCACTGGCAAGGTCATGTTGATGGCCATGCAGGTGGGGTTGTCGATGAACACGTTGTTGAATATCCACGGCGAGGAGCCATTGACGAAGGACACCACGCCCGCGGTCCATTGGGCGTCGCAACCGTTGCCACGGAACAGGTTGCGCTCGACGATGGGCGATCCGCCGTTGGCCCCGATCGCCGCGCCATAGCCACCCGAGTAGTGGACGTTCTGCTCGAAGACGTTGCCGACGATCGTGGGGGCCGACCCGTTCACGACCATGCCGGCGCCGAAATAGGCCAGGCCGTTGCGGATCGTGAAGCCCTCCAGCACCGCCATCGCCGTTTCCTGGCTCTCGAAGGTGACGGTCGCACCGCGGCGCGCGCCGTCGATCACCGTCGTCGCGGGCCCGGCTTCGCTGACGACCATGACGTTCCTGCCATGGAAGTTGATGTTCTCGACGTAGACGCCCGCCGCGACCTTGATCGCATCGCCGTGCGCCGACGCATCGATGGCGGACTGGATGGTCGGGTACTGCGACGGCACCAGTCGCGTTGCCTGCGCCTGCGCATGCAGCGGAAGGAATGCAGCGAAAGCCGCGCAGGCAAGGGCGTGGCGATGAGTCGTCGTCGACATGGAGTCTCCCCGGAAAGGTCCGGTCAGCCGCCACGGGGGAGGCTCCGGATTGCCACGCAGTATGCAGGTTTTCGGGGCAACGCCCACCGCTTGGTCGCACTCGCCCGACGCCCCGAAGCCGCGTCGGAACGGTCTCGGAAAGGCGACGATCATGCGCTCGTGCCTGCGGTCGGCCCCGCGGGTGTGCCGCACCGACCACCGCGGTATCCTGCGCCCTGACGAGCCATTCCGGGGAGATGCAATGAAGCGGTGGACAGGACTCCTGTCGGCGCTGGTCCTCGCGCTTGCGCCCTTCGGCGCCCGCGCCCAGAACACCGACGGCTTCCACGGCTTCCTGGTCTTTCCCGTGGTGGTGGACTCGGCGTCCTTCACGCAGAGCTTCGCCTTCCGATCCACCAGCATCAGCCCGGTGATGGTGCCGACCTTTTATCCCGCGGACGGCGGCGCGCCGATTCCCTGCCCCGCTTTCGGCGTCACCTCCCTTGCCGGCAACGCCACGGCCGCGTCGCTGCGGACCCTGTGCCCCGCGATCCCGCCCGGTTCGACCTTCGGCATGCTCACCATCGTGCCGCTGGAGTCCGGCCCCTCACCGGGCAATCCCCAACTGGTGTCCGGTTTCTCGCGTGTCTCCAATCCGGCCGGCGCGGGATTCAATGTCGAGGCCTACCCATTCCACGCCTTCACCAGCGCCTACGCCTCGGTGACGGGACTGGTGCGCCGCGCGGCCTCGCCCGCAGGACCCGCGATGCAGACCAACTGCTTCGTCGGCATGATGCCGTCGGTCTCCGGCAGCACCGCCGCCACCAAGGCCTGGGTGGCGCTGGGCGACCAGGCCGGCAATGCGCTGGGCTCGCCCATCGAAATCAGCCTGGCCCCCGGCAAGCTCGTCCGTCTGCTGGACGTGTTCGCCAGCGTCGGGGCTCCGGCGGGCGACCATGCCAATGCTGTCATGCGGATGGGGCCGGCCATGCCCATCGCCCACGGCGACACCGCCCTGCTCGGCTTCTGCACGGTGCAGGACAACACCAGCTTCAACGCCGACTTCCGGATGGCGAAGGCGGAGTTCCTGAGCACCTGCCTGCTCGAATGCGACTGGCAAGGCCCGATGGACCAGACCGCGCTGCGCGAAACCCTCGATGGCGCGGAACTGCCGCTGCCGGGCCAGGCGGCGCGTAGCTTCGTGTTGCCGGCCGGCGAGTTCCAGAACACCCACGCCTATTACTTCCACCACCCGGACACCATCGACTGTTCGCTGCGGGCGCCGCTGTTCCACGAACCGCTGGCGGGGACCGCGGGCGTCGAGATGCGGCTGCTCGACGAGCAAGGCAACATGATCGCCGGCGGCAACGGCACGGTCTGGTTTGGCGGCCTGCAACTGGGCGACAAGATGACCCGCGGGCGCGGCGCCAACGCCCGCTACTTCCTGCAGGTCGAGCGCAGCGGCGACAACGCCGGTTCGGCCGTCGCCTACGAGATCTACTGCGTCAGCGGCAGCGGCCATACGCCGGGCGACCTGGTTCGCCACCAGGTGGCGCTGGACCAATTCTAGGCGATTGCCCGCACTCGCCAGGGGGCCGCTGCAGTGGGTCGCTACAATTCGGCCGCTATCCTCTTCGCCGCAGGTCGTACAGCGTCGGCGACTGTTCGGCGCCCGCCAGTCGCTGGCCGGCGTCCAGGGCTCGCTCGGCCGCCGGCCCCACCCAGAAAGCATTGATCCGCGTGAACCGCTTGCTCGTCTCGCGACGAAACAGGTTCACGAGTCGCAGCGCATCGACGGAGCGATGGGTCGTGCCGAAGGTCCCGGAAAGCACCACGTCCGGCTTCCATCGCCCCGCCGCCACCAGGGTTGCAACCCGGTCGCTGGCGAACTGGTCGTAGGCATCGAGCGACTCGCCGCTCGCCAGCGTGATGCGACGAGGAACCAGTCCGGCGTCGCGTGGGGCGACCAGGTAAGGCTGGCACCCCCCGCCCGATTCGTGGGTCGCAATGCTCAGCGCGGGGATGTCGGCCGCCCGGAGGTAGCGATCAACGGTCTGGCGCGGGAAGCCGCGGGTAGTCACGTACTGCAGGTCCATGCTGGCCTCGATCGCGGCGAGTACCGCCCTTAGGTCCTCGTCGACCGCGAAAAACCTGACGGTGGGCATGGGGCGGGAGCGCTTCGATCTGGACGGCCCAAGCGATGATACGGCAAGCCCATTCACGTCGCCGGCCCGCAAGGCTGCCCGCGCGGAAGCTAGGCCAATCCGCTTATTGGACGCCCGCAGGGCCGCTGATACGATCAGGCGGTCCGGGTTGGACTAGGGGGTGGGGCGAATGCCGCAGGTTCCCGGTTTGCCGATCGACCGTCTTCGCGCCTCGCTCGAAGGATCGTATGCCATCGACCGCGAACTCGGCCGCGGGGGCATGTCCTCGGTCTTCCTCGCCCAGGATTGCAAGCACCGGCGCTCGGTGGCCATCAAGGTGCTGCATCCGGAACTCGCCGCCAGCGTCGGCGCCGAGCGCTTCCTGCAGGAGATCGAGGTCGCCGCGCGGCTGAGCCATCCGCACATCCTGCCCCTGTTCGATTCGGGCAGTGTCGACGACCTGCTGTATTACGTCATGCCGTATGTGGAGGGCGAGTCGCTGCGCGAGCGGCTGGACCGCGAGCAGCAGCTGGGCATCGAGGAGGCGATCCACCACGCCCGCGCCATCGCCTCGGCGATCGATTACGCATCGCGCCAGGGAATCGTGCACCGCGACATCAAGCCCGAGAACATCATGCTGTACGAGGGCGAGGCGATGGTGATGGACTTCGGCATCGCCAAGGCCGCCAGCGCGGCTTCCGCCGCCACGCTCACGCAGACCGGCATGGTGGTCGGCACGCCCGCCTACGTCAGCCCGGAGCAGGCCGCGGGCGAGCTCAACCTCGACGGCCGCAGCGACCAGTACAGCCTGGCCTGCGTGCTCTACGAAATGCTCACCGGCGAGCGCCCGTTCAGCGCGCCGACCGCGCAGGGCATGATGTCCAAGCGCTTCACCGAGACCGCACGGCCGCTGCGCAACCTGCGAGCGGCGGTGCCCGAGAATGTCGAGCGCGCGGTCGAGCGGGCGATGGCGCTCGAGCCCACCGACCGCTATCCCACCGCTGGGCAGTTCGGCCAGGCGCTGATTTCCACCAGCACCAGCACGCCCAGCCAGACGGTTGCGATCCCGCAGGTGGTGTCCGCCGCCAAGTCCGTGGCCGTGCTGCCCTTCGCCAACATGAGCACCGACGCCGACAGCGAGTACTTCACCGACGGCATGGCCGAGGAGATCATCAACGCCCTTTCGAAGGTGCAATCCCTCCGGGTCACTTCCCGGACCTCGTCCTTTGCCTTCAAGGGCAAGAACGAGGACATCGGCGAGATCGGCCGCAAGCTCAAGGTCTCCACCGTGCTCGAGGGCAGCGTGCGCAAGCTGGGCAACCGGCTGCGCATCACCGCGCAGCTGATCAACGTGGCCGACGGCTACCAGCTCTGGTCGGAACGCTACGATCGCGAGATGCAGGACGTGTTCGAGATCCAGGACGACATCTCGCAGGCGATCGTGAAGGCCCTGCGGGTGATCCTGAGCGACGACGAGAAGAAGCGCATCGAGCAGCAGCCGCGCGCGGTCAACGTGGAGGCCTACGAGTTCTTCCTGCGCGGGCGCCAGCACTTCCACCAGCTGCGCAGTTCCATCCTCGAGCAGGACCGGCTGATGTTCAACAAGGCCATCGAGCT